>JAZKID010000120.1:5410-26683 GCA_040385045.1 Pseudomonadota bacterium
ACGCTCCTCCATTTTTTTGATAGCAGCTTCAAATTCGGCACGCGATGACAACGCGCGCGATTGCTGCGAGGCCCACGCGCCGATTTGCGCCTCGCGCGCACGGCTCGCAAAATAGGCATCGGATTCCGCATCATCAACAGCTACAATTTTACCCCGCGCACGGATCTGCCGGTTGAGTGATTTCCAGTACAGCACGATTGCAGCCTTGCCGCTCGTATTCAGTTCAATGCCTTTGCTGCTTTCGGCATTGGTGAAAAAAACCAATCCCTGCGGCCCGTAATTTTTCAAAAGTACTGTGCGCACATTGGGCAGACCCGCGGCGTCGACCGTCGCCAGCGCCATGGCATTGGCATCGCGTGGTTCGCGGGCTTCAGCTTGCGCCATCCATTTGGAAAAAAGCACAAAAGGCTCATGCGCAGCCAAAAAGTCACGTTCCATTAACTCTTCTGCGCTTTGCTGGGAAGGTTCAGTCATTTTGTGAGGCTCGTTTTGGGGAAAAAGTCAGTCCTTCCCACTGGTTGTGGCATGATCCGATTCGCAGGTGCAGGCTTGTTGTGCCTGTGTCTGACGGCATGCGGCTCGATTAACATTCCTTTGGGCTCCCTTTGGGGTTCCAGCTCCGAAACAAAAACGGCGGCTGCAAAAACGGATGACCTGACGACCGGCAGCATAGCCTCTGCAGACGTGGTGGGTAAAGACGCAACAGCGACGTCCCTACCCGAGACAAAAACAACCGCAACGCAGACGGCAAGCGCCACAAGCAGCGACAAACCCTTCTCGCTCGAGGCTCCTGCAGAGACGACAGGCTCGCTCTCTTCCACCGAACCTAAGAATTTCGACAAGGACGACCATGACGCCGTTCTGGCTGTCCTCAGCGACGCCCTGCCCGAAAAAGGCAGCGCTAATTCGGTTTCATGGAAAAATGAAACCAGCGGTTACGGCGGCATGATCATGCCGATGGCACAACTGGCCGAGAAAAATTCCACCTGCCGTGAGTTGCTGATCTCTTACGGCAAGGGCAGCCATAAAGACTGGTACAAGAGCGAAGGCTGTCGCACCGCCGGCAAGATCCGCCTCAGCGACGTCCAGCCATGGCGTAAAACACGCTAAAATCTACGCCGCGCTTGTAAGCGGCCTTTTTGATCATTACATCAGGGCTTGTGCTTTGTAAGAGGCAGATGACTGATGCGTGACCCCTACTCCGTTCTTGGCGTTGATCGCGGCGCAAGCCATGGTGATATCAAGAAAGCCTATCGCCGCCTTGCTAAGAAATTGCATCCTGACCAGAACACGGATGACAAGCAGGCCGCGCAGAAATTTTCCGAGATCAATCAGGCTTACGAAATCGTCGGCGACGAAAAGCAGCGCGCGCGTTTCGACCGCGGTGAAATCGGTCCCGACGGCAAAGACCGCTTCAGCGGTTTTTCGGGCGGCCCCGGCGGTTTTGCAGGCGGAAAGCCAGGTGGCGGATTTGAAAATTTTCATTTCGACCTTGGCGGCGGCCCGCGCAGCACGCGGCGGACACGCACCAGCGGTGGCGCAGGTTTTGAAGATATTCTCTCCAATCTTTTTGGTGGTGGCGGATTTGCTGCCGATGACGGCTTTGCCCGACAACAGACGCAGTCGCAAAAATCGCCCGACGCGACGGCGACGCTCAGTATCAGCTTTCTTGAAGCGGCGAAAGGAACCGAGCGGCAGGTGTCTCTGTCCAGCGGTAAGGTTCTAAAGGTCAATATTCCGGCCGGATCTTCGCAGGGCGATGTGCTGCGTCTGAAAGGTCAGGCAAGCGGCATGCCGGGTGCGCAGGCTGGCGATGTGCTGTTGACGCTTGATGTCGCTCCTCACCCGCTGTTCAAGCCGGATGGAAAAAATTTGCGGCTGACGGTGCCGGTCACACTCGATGAAGCCGTCCTCGGTGCCAAAATCCGCGTGCCGACACTCGAGGGCGCTGTCGAACTCACTATTCCGCCCGGCTCCAGCAGCGGCAAAACGCTGCGTCTGAAGGGTAAAGGCCTTCCTGCAAAAAGTGGCGCAGGCGATCTTTATGCCAAGCTGGCGGTCGTCCTCCCGCCTGAGCCTGATCAGAGCCTGAAAGATTATGCGGCAACTTTGCGTGCAACCGCGCCCTACAGCGTGCGCGGGCCTGAATTTAATAGCTAAAATATTCATCTGCCTCTTTTTTCTTAGGCGCCGATCCGCTAGGAAGGCTTAAAATTAAAAGGAAGTGCAATGACGGGAACTCCGTTGATGAAGGGCAAGCGCGGCATCATTTTTGGCGTTGCCAATAAAATGTCGATCGCGTGGGGTATCGCCAAATCTGCGCATGCGGCGGGCGCCGAGATCGCCCTCACCTATCAGGGCGACGCCCTCAAGAAACGCGTCGAGCCTCTCGCGGAAGAGATCGGCGCGCTTGTCGCCGGCCATTGCGACGTCACCGACAACGCCAGCATGGATGCTGTGTTTGATGTTGTGAAAAAGAAATGGGGCACGATCGACTTCATCGTTCATGCCGTCGCTTTTTCCGACAAGGATGAACTTACAGGCCGCTATGTCGATACCAGCGCCGATAATTTTTCGAAATCGCTTTACATCAGTTGTTATTCGTTCACCGCACTGGCGCAGCGTGCCGAAAAAATGATGCCGAATGGCGGTTCGCTCCTCACCCTCACCTATTATGGCGCCGAGAAATGGATGCCGCATTATAATGTCATGGGGGTTGCGAAAGCCGCGCTGGAATGTTCGGTCCGTTATCTCGCTGCCGATCTCGGCGAGAAAAATATCCGCGTCAACGCGATCTCGGCCGGCCCGATCAAGACACTGGCCGCCAGCGGCATCGGCGATTTTCGCTATATCCTGAAATGGAACGAATATAATTCACCATTGCGCCGCACTGTCACCATCGAGGAAGTCGGCGATGTGGGAATGTATTTCCTCTCAGATTTGTCGCGCGGCGTGACGGGGGAAATTCACCACGTTGATGCGGGCTATCATATCGTCGGCATGAAAAATCCGGCAGCGCCGGATATCAGCGTCGTGAAGGAATGAACGAGCCTGTTCAGGCTGTTTTTTCTGTTGCCGAGGCGACATAGCCGCTCCAGCCGCCCATCATCACGCCGCCGACATTTACGCGCACATCGATCGCGCGGGAAGAATTTGCCAGGCTGGTGAACCGATAGACCGCCGCGCTTCCGCCGATGGGATCGACCGGCTGCTGAATGACGACAGGTTCTCCAAAGCCCATATCTTTAAGCAGCGCTTTTGCATTGGCAAATTTTAGGTTCTCTAGCTGATCAGGCAAGCTTGCAAGCGACGACGGCGCATCTGCCGCTTTGATGGAGTAGGCATGATAGTTTGGATTGATGCCGCCATTGGTTGGCGTAAATTCAAAGTAAACCGGTTGAGGAGGCAGACTTGTGCTATCTGCTCTGAAACGACGCGTATAAACCGGATTTCCGGCAGCGGATTTGCCCGCGAGAATATAGCCTTTAGCATACATGACATCTTGCAGGGGTTCAGTAAAAGGCATGCGATCAATCGCCTGCAGTTCTGCCGGGAGAGTGCCGTTATTTGTTACTGCAGGAGTACCAAAGTTAACGCCGTTGACGGTTGTACCTCCTACAACTCCGCCGAAGCTAAGGCTGATTGTCTGCCCAGTCGCGTTTTTAAATATCCAGCTTGTCGGATAATCATTCGTATATGGCGGCGGTTGTACTTCGCGATCAAAAGTATAGCCAAGCCCTTTCAGATCATAAGACGCCGTACCGTACCGCGAACCGTAACGATCACCGACATCTTTACCCGTGAGCTGCCTACGGATCGCTTCCTGATTTACCGGCGTTGGAGTTGTCGGAATGGTCGGATAAGTCGGAACCTGCGGCCAGCGCTGCATCCACCACGGCATCGTCGGGAAAACAGGCCATGTCGGGCGATAGAAATTCCATGGCTGCCATTGCGGCGACTGCCAGACATTATTCTGCACCGGAATATTCGGAAAGAAATTGTTCTGATAGTTTGGAAGAGTGAAACACGGATTCAGCCATGGGTTGATGGCGGGCGTGTAAGGAGAAAACTGTGTTATAACCGACATATCAAAACCTGAAATCAAAAATAAATATTCTTGATCTTAATCCAGGTTCAAAACAAAAAAAGAATTATCAAAAGCTAATATTAATAGCTCAAATTTTACGGATTGGGCGTCAGTTAAATTTTCGCGGCTTACGAGAATAAAAGCTCTTGCCTTAAAGCCTCAAATAACGCGATCTTTCGACTTTCGAAGTCTGCGCTTTTTCGTTTGCAGATACAACCTGAGCGGCGCTGTTGCCATCAGCCGCAACGGTATTCAAAACGATCCGTTTTGCCGAAGGGCCGATTTTTCTGAATTCCGGCGGGTTCGAGTTCTGGATCAGGCGATAGCTTTTGCTGTTCAGATATAGCGCAACATCGCTGTAATTCCCGCTCAGCCTGTTAGCTGCCTCATCGAATGAAACGACCTTGCCGTCGGCCATATTCAGCGAATAGGTTTTCCCTTCAGGGCTCATCCAGCCGGACACAGGGCCTGAATCATTGATATCGATAAGGACCTGTTTGTAGTTCGCATCTTTCAGTTTTTGCTCCGCGGTGGCCGCGGTATCATTGGCAGCGACAACCGTGCTTGGAGAACGTGTTGTTTCAAGAGCGGGCGCATCGACGGATTGCGCCACATATTTGACTTTTCCGCTCATGACATCCGTATAAATGGTTATTTCGTTCGTGCCGCCTTTTTCACGGAAGCGGCGAATGCCGTCATCTTGAATATTTTGCGTGTCGGAAACGATCGGCTCATAATTGCCGAAATTTTTCACAACGGCATCATAGTCCTGCCCGGCATAACGGACCGGCGCATTAGACAGTGATCCGCCCGTTACTTTCTTGTCGGCACTCTCGTCTGTCGCAAGGCTGTAAAGCGTGCCGATCGTACCGTCGCTATTACGTTTGGCATAAGCAAATTCGGAATCGCCGACCAGCACCTTCTCATAACCGGCCCGCGAAAGTGCATATTCAGCCTGCGCCAGCGGTGTACCGTTGCCGACCAGATTCCGGATCTCTTCAGGCAGGTTTGCGCCGCTGATATTTGCAGACGATGAAGATGACGAACTCGCGGAAACGTTGCTGATATTATTTTTGTCGTCGACGTTGAAAATGAAATCGATGCCATCCGGCGATGTCATCGTCGGCGGCGTGCTATCCGCCTGATAGGACCAGCCGGGATTTCCGCTCATAATTTCCTGGCGTGCGGTATCGATATTTTTTCCCTGATAGCGCGCTTTAAGTTCTTTGGTTTTCACGAAAGCGGAGAGCCATTTTGAGGCAGAAGAATCCGGCGTGCCCGGTTGCGGCAACCACCCGCTCCAGAAACCTTGGCCAACTTGCGCTTTTTGTTTGCTGAGTAGCGCTGCATCTGCCGGCAGGGCAGAAAGGTTTGCATCAAGATTGTTCGCGAAGGCTGCGCGCACATTTGCGCTTCCGTCTAGCAATGGAACGGACTGGGAACCATCAAAAAGCGAAATTTCCGAACGGATAGACATATGCAACCCTCAAACTAAAAACTTGTTCTATTGTCGTTTTTATAAAATCGTCTGGCAACAAGAGTCGCATATCTGCTTGAACAAACACCTAGGGCATTCGCTCGAATTGCGTTTATTGCGTTTACACTCCGTTCAGGAAGGGCTTTTTCCGGCGGATTATATTTAACAAAGCGTTTTTATCTGTTTGCTTTGGTATTTTTTCGGTTACAAATAAAATCTGTCCTGCCTTTGAGAACTTCAGGGTTTCATGTCGCACAATACGTTTGGCCATCTGTTTCGTGTCACCACTTTCGGCGAAAGCCACGGGCCTGCCATCGGCTGCATTGTCGATGGCTGCCCGCCCCGTATCAATGTCAATGAGGCCGATATCCAATTTGAGCTGGATCGCCGCAAACCCGGCACCAGCAAATTCGTCACGCAGCGGCACGAGGAAGATAAAATCAAAATTCTTTCCGGCCTATTTGACGGACAGACAACGGGCGCACCGATCGGCTTGTTGATCGAGAATACAGACGCGCGCTCGAAAGACTACGACGAGATCAAGAATACCTATCGCCCGGGCCATGCCGATTTCACCTATGAACAGAAATACGGCATTCGCGATCATCGCGGCTCCGGCCGGGCATCCGCGCGCGAAACGGCGATGCGCGTAGCGGCCGGCGCGATTGCAAGGAAAATTATTCCAAACCTGAAACTGCGCGGCGCGCTGGTGCAAATGGGCGAGCACAAGATCGACCGCGCCAAATGGAACTGGGATGAAATTGGCAACAACCCGTTTTTCTGCCCCGATGCGGAAGCCGCCAAGCTTTTTGAAACTTACCTCGATAGCATTCGGAAAAACGGTTCTTCAATCGGCGCCATCGTCGAGATTGTCGCTGAAAATGTGCCTGCCGGTCTCGGTGCACCGGTTTACGGAAAACTGGATGCTGAATTGGCCGGCGCGCTGATGAGCATTCCGGCCGTCAAAGGCGTCGAGATTGGCGCAGGGTTTTGCGCTGCGACATTACGCGGCGAACAGAATGCCGACGAAATGCGCATGCACAAGGGCGTGCCGGAGTTTCTTTCAAATAATGCGGGCGGGATTCTGGGCGGGATTTCGACAGGCCAGCCTGTCGTTGCGCGTTTTGCCGTGAAGCCGACGTCATCGATCCTTACGCCGCGCAAAACGGTCACATCAGGCGGAAAAGATACCGATGTGACGACCAAAGGCCGGCACGACCCTTGCGTCGGCATCCGCGCGGTACCTGTCGGCGAAGCCATGGTGGCGTGCGTGCTGGCGGATCATTATCTGCGCCACCGGGCGCAGATGGGTTAAAAAAGGCTGCGCCACCGGGCGCAGATGGGTTAAAAAAGACTGCGCCACCGGGTGCGAAGGACAATCTTTATATAAGAACAGGCCAATCCGACACGCCAATTTTAACAATAGGCTCTTCGCGCAACTGGTCGGGATTAAAATTGAACTCCACTGTATGCCGCGTCTTCATGCCTGCTTTGACATAATCGAGAGCATTGAGGTAGCAATTGGCACGCAACTGCTTCGGACTCTCTGATGATTGCATCTCTGTTTTCAGAAATTTTCCAGTATTCAAAAAAGCAGCCATGGATTTTTTCTGCGCAGGACTTTTATCGTCACGCATTTTTTCTTCCGCGTCCATGATCATGGTATTTGTTTTTCGAAACGCATCGGAAACGAGAAGAATTTTAAGCTTCCATGCCACGTTATCGTCTTTGACGGCTTGAGCAAAAAGATAATCGACACCCGGCCTGTTATCGTAATCCCCGGCGCAGACGAAAGCCCAACGCGATGATAAAATACTCATAATCAAATCCTTCCAGAAATATAATCCTTGATATCATTTCTGATATTTTTTATCGATCCCTTCAAAATCGACATTAATACCATTGCGCTGCGCCGTTTTCAGGATTTGAAAAGTGAGATAATCCATCTGTTCGCCATTTTTCAGATAAGGGTTCCCGCTTTTAAGAAATCGTGCGAGGGGAATGTCAAAAGCTTGAGATGCTGCATCCAACTCGCTGATTTTTACCTCTATACCTTTCTCTTTTTTAATTTTTTCTGATGTATTGCTGGTTTCAAGGAAATCATCTTTTCTTTTGGAAAACTTACTGTTGCGGCCGCGTCCGATAAAATCAAAATCCGAAAGCTTTTGCCAGACAGTTGTTGCTTCAAGGACGTCGTTGCCATCAAGGCCCGCCAATTGCTTTAAAAAAGCGATATTTGTCATTTTCAACTCCACAGAATATGAACATATATGAATTTCGAACCCAGTTTTAAAATCTGCGGCCATTTCGGCACCTGCGGCGGATGCACAGTGCAGGACCTGCCGCATGCTGATTACAGGAACTGGAAACACGAAAGCGTTGAGAAGCCTTTACGACAGCAAAATATCGTCGTCAATCTTGATGATATTATTTTTTGTGTACCGGCATCAAGGCGCCGCGTCACGATGAGTTTTTCGAAAAACCGCGGCGAAGTGACGCTTGGTTTTCATGGCTATCGCTCGAATGATATTCTGTCCGTCACGGAATGCCTCGTTGCAAAGACAGAGATTGTCGAAGCCCTGCCCGATCTGCGCGCACTTTTGAAAAATGTCGCGCCACAAAAGGCAGAAGGTAAAGTGACCCTTCTCACCAGCGACAGCGGGCTTGATATTTCCATTCGTGACGTCAAGCCGCCAACCATGGAGGCGCGGACAGCGCTTATTCAGTCGGCGGCCAGTCTGAACGCAGCGCGTATTTCGGTGAACGGCGATATTCTTGCCGAATTTCGCGCCCCGCAATTGCAAATGGGCAAGGCGCGCGTGACGCCGCCGCCCGGCGGTTTTGTGCAGGCCGTGAAGCAAGCCGAAGATGCACTTGCACATGAAGTGGTTACCGCTCTCAAAAAATACAAATGCAAATCGGCTGTTGACCTTTTTTCAGGCTGCGGCGCTTTCACATTCCGGATGGCCGAACATTGCCGCGTTCATGCCGCCGAGGGCGATGCCGCATCCGTCCGTGCGCTTGAGCAAGCCGCGAAACACACGCAAGGCCTGAAACCGATTACGGCCGAAAAACGCGATCTTTTCCGAAGACCTCTCGTTCCGCTTGAACTAAAAAATTATGATGCCGTCGTGCTCGACCCGCCATGGCAGGGCGCAACGGCACAAATTGCGCAACTTTCCAAAAGCAATGTGCCGCTGATTATTTATGTTTCATGTAGTCCCGGCAGCTTTGCGCGCGACGCGGCGGCGCTTCGTGACAGCGGCTATTCTGTTCAAAAATTGACAGCCATCGACCAGTTTTTATGGTCTGAACATATTGAACTGATTGCTATTTTCACGAAAGCCCGTTAACGGAAGCGCATGTCCAGCGATCTCGATAATTTTCAGAAAACCCTTGCCGCGTTTAAAGCCGGTGACATCGTTATTGTCACCGATGACGATGATCGTGAGAATGAAGGCGATCTGATTGTCGCAGGCTCGCTTTGCACGCCGGAAAAAATGGCTTTTATCATCCGCCATACCAGCGGCATCATCTGCGCGCCGGTAACGGCCGATGAAGCGAAGCGCTTGCATCTGAACCCGATGGTAGCCGCTAACGACGCGCCGCTCGGTACGGCATTCACAATTTCCGTCGACGTGCGCCACGGTTTGACAACCGGAATTTCCGCTGAAGAGCGCACCAACACCATCCGTGCGCTTGCCAATAATAATATCGGTGCCGGTGATTTTGTCCGCCCAGGCCACGTCTTTCCGCTGATCGCGCGGCAGGGCGGCGTGCTGATGCGCTCCGGCCATACGGAAGCAGCCGTCGATCTTTGCCAGTTGTGCGAACTGCCTGCCGTTGCTGCCATCGGCGAGTTAATGAATGACGACGGCAGTGTGATGCACGGTGCGGATATCAAAAAATTCGCAGTACAGCACAAGCTCCCCGTCATCACGGTGGCTGATCTCATTTCCTATCGTCAGGCGCGTGAGAAACTGGTCGAACGCGTCGGTGAACTCAATGTGGAAACGCCAATCGGCATGGCGAAAGGCGTCATTTATAAAACGCCGTTCGACAGTGTCGAACAGCTTGCACTGGTTTTCGGCGATATCGGCGGCGGCAAAAACATTCCCGCCCGCCTGCACCGGCAGAATATTCTCGACGATATTTTCGGCAATCAGGAACGCCTGCAGGCGACTTATGCGCGTTTTCAGGTGGCAGGCGGCGGGGTGCTCGTTTATTTACGCGAAGGTGCGGCAGGCGTGCCGTCGACACATCTGGCAGGCACATCGACAAGCGACACCAGCCGCTCGCAGAACTGGCATGAAGTGGGCTTAGGCGCTCAAATCCTGCGCGATCTCGGCGTCTCGTCGATCAGGCTGATTTCATCGCGGCCGATGCGTTATGTCGGCCTTGAAGGGTTCGGCATCACCATCGCCGAAACGGAGATGGTGAAATAATTACTTGCATACCCGCTTGCCGCTTCGGCGATGCGCGAGGTCAAAATGCAGATGATCTTCGTGGTCGGCCTGCCCCGGCCCCAGCACGGTTGAAAAATTCGTGCAGGCGCCGCTGCGGACCATGTCGAGAAAAGCAAAATCCTGTCCGTCTTGCGCAGGCGTGAACTGATTTTGCGGTCCGCCCTGATATGGCGGACTAAGTGATGCATACTGGCGCGGCTGTGTATTGTAACCATCGCCCGGTCCATCGCCTTCATCGCCGAGACTTTCAAGAACGAGCTGTTCCCAGTCTTCGCGCGCCTTGGCCCGCGGCGCATAAGAGGCTTGCGGCTGCGGCTGATATTCTTCTTCTGCGCTCATCTGAAACTGGTCTGCAGATGGCTGCACGAACCCTTTGCCGACCTTGATGCGCCGACCGTCGGCCAGCTTGAATCCCGTCACATCCATCGCGTTGCCAAAGGCATGTTCGGAAAGCGTGCCACTGCCGTTGATGCGGCGGCAACTATACGAACCGACCGTTTCGACTTCCGTGACATAAGTATTAAATTGCTGCATGGCGGCTGGCTGGACGATGTCTTTCATCCAGTTGTCGAGCACCGGGATCATTGGGCACGACATGGTCGTCGGCTTTGAAAGCGCGACGCGCGACGCCGGAAGCTCAGACACCTTGAACGGATAACTCATGCCGCATGGGCCGTTCCCGCCAATCGGTTCAACCGGAACAATCTTCGGCGAAGCAACGACAGCACCGGAACGCATGCAGGCTTTTTCGGATTCGTCGCGCCACGCTGCGCGCTGCTCGCCCGGGTAAACCCCGCAAGCGATGATAAACAGCCCGGAACCGAGGGCAGCGCACGCAATACCAATATGTCGCATAGACTAAAATTGCAGGGAAAAAATTCAGAGGAAGTTAAGATGCGAAAGCTGCTTCAAATTATGGTAAACGGCAGGCTCTTGAAATAGGCGGGCGGGCAGGCCATTTAACCCGTTGAGAGGCGGACACCATGGAATTCCTTCTGTTTGTGATTTTGGCATCCCTGATCTTCGGCGCGGGCTTTATCATCGCCGGGCTGCAGATCGCCTTCGTGCTGGCGCTGTTCGTCGGCCTGTTTTTCGGCGGCACGATGCTGGCCATTTTTCTCGTCAGCCTGTCGCTATTTCCGGTTCTGATGCTTGCGGGTCTGTTTATGTTCGCCTGGTGGCTGGGGCGCAATTCGCGCCGCCCGCAAATCGAACCGCCGCGTTCTATTAACTGATTATTGTTCGACAAGCTCGACGCGGCGGTTTTTCGCCTGCCCTTCTTCGCTCGCGTTCGAAGCAACCGGTGCAAGTGAAGCAAGACCGCGCGCGGTAAGACGTTTTGAATCGATCTTGTAAGTTTTAACCAGCGCATTCATCACCGCTGCCGCGCGGTCTCCGGAAAGCTTTATGTTATAATCGAGCGTGCCTTTGTTATCGGTATGACCGGTGACGTAAGCTTTCACATCTGCATTCGCGATTAAGAACTTCGCCATCTCGGCAAGCTGCGGTTCGGATTCCGGCTTGATGGTCGCCTTGTCGAAATCGAAGGTGACACCATAGAATGCGACACGGCCTGTTTTATCGAGGCTGCTTTTGATTTCTTCTGCACCTAATGTGACAAGCTTTGCGTCCGATGCTTTCGGCTCGACGATCTCGATCAGCGCCTGCGTGCTGCCGGTCAGTGCCGTCGATGTGTCGCCATTGCTACCGCCAGTCTGCACGGCGGCGTAGATGGTTACCCACGTGTCATCGCTATCGCCCGTTTTTTTCGCTGCGAGATAGCGGATGTCGCGCACATATTCCAAAGCGCCGTCGACAAGGCTCGGCCGCGGTGCGGGTTTTTGTCCATAGGCCGCATTAATGATCTTTCGCTCTTTCGAGCCGTACATCATGTCCTTGAAATCATCACCGCACTCGTCCTTGCTGCACTGAAAGACGATTTCGAAACCCTGTGATGTCAGCGCATCCTGATAAAGCTTTGTAATCTCGAGCGTGGAGCGCTCTTCCGGCGCGACATAAAGCGTGCGCGTGACACGACCCTGTGGTGTTACGTTATTTTCCGGCTTGCCATTTTTCTCGGGGCTGAGCGGAATATTCAGTTCATCGAATTTTTTTACCTGCTGGCCGAGAATGAAGGAGCCTTCGAAACGGCCGATCAGCACGGCATCGCGCGCGCCTGCCGCATCCTTGCGCATTTCGGTCTGGAGTGTTTGCGCCGCCGCTGGTGTAACGAGAAGGAAAACAAAGCAAGCGAGCGCGGCACGAAACTTCATCTGATCCTCGTTATATAAAAAATGGTGGGTGATGTAGGTTTCGAACCTACGACCCGCTGATTAAGAGTCAGCTGCTCTACCAACTGAGCTAATCACCCACGGTCTCGTTGAAACACTATGATGGGCGGAAAGGCAACAGGTAAGCCGGAATCCAATGCCGCAATTTTGCCGTAAAAAGAGCTTGGGGGCGTCATAATCGCACCAAAAGCGCGCCAGAATTGAGGATGAACCTCCCGTTTCAGTTCAGGAGCGTTCCTGAGCTCACGCCGGAGGACGAGGCCCTCAGCCGACGCGTTTTGAATAGGCCAATTTGAGGTTCACTATGAAATTCACGACATCCCTGCTCGTTGCCGCTGTTGCTCTGACGCCGGCCATCGCTTTTGCAAAAACGAAAACCGCAGAACCGGTTGCGATGACCAAGACATCGATGACGACAGGCTCGCTGCATCAGCCGGTCAACGTCAATTCTGCAACGGAAGAAGAACTGGTTGCCCTGTTCAGCAAGAAAGAACACCCGGAGCACGCCAAGACAGATGCGACCGCCGTGATCGGCGCCCGTCCTTATGCCAAGGTTGAAGATGTGAAGAAAGTTATTCCGAAACTTTACGCCTCGGTCAAAACACACCTTACAGCTCAGTAAGCTTCAAACCTGTCAAACGGAAACAGGCCGGACATGTCCGGCCTGTTTTTTTATTGCCGTAAAACTTTTTCAGATTTTAATGTGACCTTCGCTGACGATAACAGCTTGACCGCCGATCCGCGTGCCGGTGAGGCGGCCGGCGGAAATTTCGACTTCCAGTTGAAGGCGGCTGGGGCGGCCCATTTCGACACCCTGCTCGATCGAAAAATTATGCGTGCCGTCCGCCATGCCTTCATAGCGCGCAAGGGCTCCTGCAAACACGACTGCGCCCGCGCCGGTTGCCGAATCTTCGCGCAAATCTTTATCAGGCGAAAACACGCGCGCGCGGAATTTGCTCGGCCCGCCATCCGGCATGCGGGTGTAAATATAAGCTGCAGCGCCGATCGTATCGTTCCACAGCGGCGCCATCGGGCGCACACGCAACAAGGCATCGCGGTCACGCACCGGCACGCTGACATAATCGATCCCGACGTTGAAACGTGTCGGTTTGTGATTTTCAAAGCCGATATCCGCGGGCATCAGCCCCAATGTGAGGGCGAGCCTGTCGCGCGGCGGCGGGTTGCCGGATTCCTGCGCAAGTTTCGGCGCATCGAATTCGGCAATCGTCGGATAATCCGGGTCAATCTGCACGCCGCAACGGATCGCACCGATGTGTTCTTCAAGAACGATGATCGCTTCATGCTTCTGCGTGCGGGGAAATTTCTGCTCGGCGAGAAGCACGGCCGCGCCGATGGTCGGGTGGCCGGAAAATGGGAGTTCGCGCGATGGCGTAAAGATACGGATGCGCGCCGTATGTACGGGGTTATGCGGCGCGAGAATGAAAACGGTTTCCGACGGGCAGATTTCGCGCGCGATTTCCTGCATCTCTTCGGTATCGAGGCTGTCCGCATCGTGAACGACAGCAAGGGCATTGCCGCTCAAAGGCTTATTGGTGAAAACATCGAGCGTGTGAAAAGCAAAACGGCGCATCTGTCTTTACTCCTGAACCTCGTCGTCTGGGGCTAGCCGATGCGCGCGGCACACGCAAGGGTTTTAGGGATTAAAATCAAAGCTTTCAACGGTTGCAGGCGTCATTCGCTGCCAAGACGGCATCTGGTTGCGGAACCATGTTTCCTGCCGCTTGGCGTAGCGGCGTGTTGCGAAAATGGCCTGTTCCACCGCTTCTGAGAGCGGTATCTCGCCATTCAGATGTGCAGCCAGCTCCGGCACGCCAATGGCTTTCATCACAGGCGCTGCTGCATCAAGATTACGGGCCAGCAAGCGACGCACTTCTTCAAGCGCGCCGTCATCCATCATCTTTGCAAACCGTTGTTCGATACGTTCTGCCAGCATATTGCGAGTGGCATCCAGAACAATCAGCTGCCAGCCGTCCTTGTTCAGCAGAGGCTTTGTCTGTTCGGCCTGAATTTGCGACAGCGACTGGTTCGTTGTCTCAAAAACTTCCAGTGCGCGGGTGATGCGCTGCGTATCGTTCACCGCAAGGCGCGATGCCGTGACAGGATCGCGCTTGCGTAGCTCTTCATGCAATTCCGGCGCAGGAACGGATTTTGCAAAGGCACGCCATTGTTCGCGAATGGCAGGAGGAATGGGCGGCAGTTCGGCAATGCCGTCAAACAACACGCGAAAATAAAGCCCGGTGCCGCCGACAAGAATCGGCAAACGTTCCTCGCGCGTTATGGGATCGACAACGGTTTTGGCCCAATCGGCAGATGAAAAGGCGGTGGCACCATCGACAAAACCATAAAGCGCGTGCGGCGCTTTCGCTTCATCTTCGACAGAGGGTCGCGCGCTCAAAACGCGCAAGTCGGCATAAACCTGTGCACTGTCGGCATTGATAATCACGCCATTCAGCTTCTTCGCCAGCTGGATTGCGAGTGCCGACTTGCCTGAAGCCGTCGCGCCTGCGATAGCAATGCCTCTTATAATCCGGTTTTGCATGACCCTTGTTGCCATTATTGTTGCGAAAGACCAGAAGCTCAGCCCCCGCGCTGCGGCAGACTTGCGCGCAAATTTGCCAAATGCGCAAGAGCCGAACTGGCTGAGCGAGAACGAAGCCTGCGAAATATCGTTCGCACCCTCGCAAAACCTCGATAAAAAAGCGCGCCGCGAACTTGCAAGCGCCTTGCGAGACAATCTTTCCCTCAGTGCCGATATCGCGGTTCTGCCTGCCGGCAACAGGCGTAAAAAACTGATGATCGCCGATATGGACAGCACCATGATCGGCCAGGAATGCCTCGACGAACTGGCGCGTGAGGCTGGTTTTTACGACAAGGTCGCGGCGATTACGGAAAGCGCGATGCGTGGCGAGATCGAATTCGAGCCTGCCTTGCGCGAACGTGTTGCACTACTGCGAAGTCTGCCTGCGAGCGTTATCGATGACGTGCTCAAAAAAAGAATAACCTATAACGACGGCGCAAAAACGCTCGTCATGACGATGAAAAAACATGGCGCCCTCACCGCGCTCGTTTCCGGCGGTTTCACGCTCTTCACGCAGCCTGTCACCGACGCGCTTGGCTTCGACTGGAACAGCGCCAACACGCTTGGCGTCGAGAACGGCCTGCTGACGGGCGACGTCGCGTCACCGATTGTCGGCCGCGAGGCAAAGAAAAACGCCTTGCTGGAACTATGCGCGCAAAGACAGCTTGAAACAGACGACACGTTTGCAATCGGCGACGGCGCCAACGATATGGCCATGATCGAAACCGCGGGCCTCGGCATCGCCTTTCATGCCAAGCCGGTTCTGGCCGATGTGGCGGACGCCGAAATCAGATATGGCGATTTGCATACAGCCCTTTATTATCAAGGCTATAAACGCGCAGAATTTGTGAATTAAATTCACATGCAAGCGCTTTTTGCAGGATTGCAAATTCATGCAAAACATTTCAAACTGCAACCGATTTGAATTTTCCTAAATCTTAATTGGACACATAAGTTGACAACACCGGACCCCCTGCTCTGCATCATCGTGGCTGTAGCTGAAAACGGCGTAATCGGAAGCGACAACGCTTTACCATGGCGACTGTCGAGCGATCTGAAACGCTTCAAGGCCGTCACGTGGGGCAAGCCCATCATCATGGGGCGCAAGACCTTTGACTCGATCGGCCAGCCGCTTCCCGGCCGCACGAACATTATCGTCACGCGCGATAATTCATTTGCAGCCGATGGCGTCGAAGTTGCGCATTCGCTCGACGACGCGATCGGCATCGCCGAAAAAGCCGCGCTGGCGGCGAATGCCAGCGAGATCATGATCGCGGGCGGCGCGAATATTTATGCGCAGGTGATGGACGATGCCGACAGGATTTATATCACTACCGTGCATGACCAGCCCGAGGGCGATGCCGTTTTCCCGCAATGGAATAAAAACGAATGGCAGCTGATTCATGCGGAAAAGCTGCGCGCTTCGGAGCGTGATTCTGCAGCGACGACGTACGAAGTCTATGACCGCATCTAGGCGAAAAAGTCTTTCCCACGCCTAGTTTGCGCCCAGCCCTTGCCCTTTTGGCGCATAGCCTTACATAAGTCTGACGAACTGGAGCGGTTAATGTCCTGGAACAATCCACCTGGCGGACCTTGGGGTTCGGGCGATGAGCCTGAAGACCTGAACGATTATCGGAAAAAACAGCGCCGCCCCAATGCGCCGCAAAACGGTTCAGACTTCGAAGATTTCATCCGCAACATGCAGGATCGCCTGAGATCGATTTTCGGCGGCGGCGATGGCGGATGGAACGGCAAGACAATCGGCCTGCTTGTTCTTATCGGTTTCGGCGCGCTTGTTATTTTCCAGTCTGCCTTTACCGTTGCGCCCGACCAGATCGGCATCGTCACACGCTTTGGCGCTTATCAAGCGCCGCCGCGCCCGTCCGGCCTCAATTTCATGTTCTGGCCATTGGACCGCGTGCAGATTTTGCGTGTTACGGCCGAAAACCTTGAAGAAATCGGCTACCGTTCCGCCGGTGAAAATTCGGCACGCCGCGATGTGCCCGATGAATCGCTGATGCTGACGGCAGATGAAAATATCGTCTCTGTCGGCTTCAACGTCACATGGGCGATCAAGACGACAGAGCCGCAAAATTTTCTTTTCAACGTCGCGGCCGTGCGCGATGCCATCCGCGCCGTTGCCGAAAGCGCGATGCGCGAAGTTGTCGGCCGCAACCGTGCCGAGGATATCATTACAAAAGGCCAGTCGATCCTGCAGGCTGACGTTGTAAAAGTCATGCAGAACACGCTCGATTCTTACGGTGCCGGCGTGCAAATCACCAATGTCACCATTTCGCGGCCTGAAGTGCCGCCGCCGGTTCGCGAGGCGTTCAACGAAGTGCAGCAGGCCGCACAGGACGCACAGACTTTTCAAAATCAGGCGCAACGCGACACCAACCAGATTCTCGCCGATGCACGCGCGGATGCCGTACAGCAGATTCAGGAAGCAGAAGCTTATTCAGAGCGCGTTGTTGCCGAGGCGAAAGGCGAAGCGGCGCGTTTCGTCTCTGTCTATAACGAATATCGTCTTGCGAAAGACGTGACACAGCAGCGGCTTTATCTCGAAACTATGGAACGCGTGCTGTCCCATTCCGATAAAATCATTCTTCAGGGCGGCGCGAACACGCAGGGCGTCGTACCCTATCTACCCCTGCCCGGCCTGAAAAAGAGCGGAGACAACTGATGAATCGCCCTGCTCTTTTTATCCTGCTTCTTTTTGCGGCCGTTGTGCTGTTTATCGCGTTTAATTCCTTTTACATCGTGCGCGAAACACAGCAGGCGCTGCTGTTGCAATTCGGCGAAGTCAAAAGCGTCGCGCGCGAGCCCGGCCTTTACCTGAAATTGCCCGAACCGCTGCAAAATGTGATCTATATCGAAGACCGCCTGCTGCCGCTGCAAACGCCGGAACTTGAAATCGCCGATGCGCAGCAACGCCGTTTCACCGTCGATGCCGTCGCGCGCTGGCGCGTTGTCGACCCGCTTCGCTTCTATCAAACCGTTCAGGGTAATCTTGCTTTCGCCGCGCAACGACTCGACGGTTTTTTGCAAGGCTCGATGCGCAAGATTATCGGCCAGCAGCCTTTCGCAGAAGTGCTGACCGAGAAACGCGACACATTGATGCGGCAGATTGAGGATGATCTCGCCTCGTCCGTCAAACAACTTGGTATCGAGCTTGTCGACGTGCGCATTCGCCGTGCCGATCAGCCGCAGGATATTACCGAACGCACATTCGAGCGCATGAAATCCGACCGTCAGCGCGCGGCGACGTTCCTGCGTGCCAGCGGGCAGGAATCTGCACGCCGGATCCGCTCGGAAACAGATCGTAAAGCTGTCGGCATCCGCGCCGATGCTAAAAGCCAGTCGGAAATCATTCGTGGCCGCGGTGATGCGGAGCGCAGCAAGATTTTCGCGCAGGCTTATGGGCAAGACCCGCAATTCTTCGCCTTCTATCGCAGCATGCAGGCTTATGATCTCGCTCTTGATGGCAAAAACACCACCTTCGTGCTGTCGCCGGATTCAGACTTCCTGAAATTCCTGCGCAAACAGCAAGCCCAATAAGCGATGGAAGATTTCTTTGCCGCTTTTTCGCTTCTTCTCGTGCTTGAAGGCCTGTTTTACGCCGCTTTTCCAAATGCCATGCGCAATGCGATGAATACGGTCCTGAGTTTGCCTGACACGACTTTGCGCCGCTATGGTTTTGTCTCGGCAGTCATTGGTCTCGTTGCGCTTTATTTTGTACGCGGCTGGATGTGAGAGGCTGAAACTTGCCGCCGTCCTTCCATGGTTCAGCCATGATTGCATGCCAATAAAAACGTCAGCGCTTCTTAAAAAAACGACAGAGGATTTCAGAATGCCTTCCTTCTCCTTCTCTCGCAAAGTTTTCAGCTTTTTTGCCGCAACTGTTTTAGCCGCCGCACTCCTGTTGCCGGGCAGCAGTCCCGCTTCTGCGCAATTCCGCAAAGGCCCCGATTCAATCGCCGACCTGTCGGAAAAGCTGATCGATACGGTCGTGAATATTTCGACCTCACAGCGCGTGTCGCGCAATCAGGCTGTGCAGATGCCGGCTATTCCGCCCGACTCACCCTTCAAGGATTTCTTTGAAGATTTTTTCAATCGCCAGCAGCAGGAACAGCAGAAAAACGGCAAGAAATCGCGCGACCTCGATAGCCGCGTTTCGTCTCTCGGTTCAGGTTTCGTTATCGATGCATCCGGCATCGTTATCACCAATAACCACGTCGTTGAAGCTGCCGACGAGATCACGGTCATTTTCCATGATGGCTCGAAGCTGAAAGCCAAACTGCTCGGCCGCGATTCCAAAATAGATATCGCCGTCCTGAAAGTCGACGCGCCAAAGCCACTGCTGGCTGCGAAATTCGGCGACAGCGACAAGGCGCGGATCGGCGAATGGGTGATGGCGATCGGCAATCCTTTCGGTCTCGGCGGCTCCGTGACGGCAGGGATTATTTCCGCGCGCAATCGCGATATTCAGGCCGGCCCTTATGATGATTTTATCCAGACGGATACCGCCATCAACCGCGGCAATTCCGGCGGTCCTTTGTTCAATATGGACGGCGAAGTGATCGGCATCAACACGGCGATTATTTCGCCGGGTGGTGGCGGCGGTTCTGTCGGCATCAGTTTCGCGGTGCCGTCAAATCTGGCACAGGCTGTGATCGCGCAGATCCAACAGTACGGCGAAACGCGCCGAGGCTGGCTTGGCGTACGCATCACAACTGTGACCGATGAATTCGCCGAGAGTCTTGGCCTCACCTCCGTTAAAGGCGCTCTTGTCGGCGATGTCACGGAAGATGGCCCTGCGAAAAAAGCCGGCATTCAGCCGGGCGACGTGATCCTGAAATTTAATGGCCGCACAATCGACAGCCCGCGTGAATTGTCGCGCGCGGTTGCCGATTCAAAAATCGATACCGCTGTTCCGGTTGTCGTTTTCCGCAAACAAAAAGAACAGACTTTGCAGGTGCAGGTCGGCAGGCTTGACGAGAAGGAGGGAAGCGAAGCCAAATCATCGGATAAAAAGGATCAGAATGACGACGCGGCGCCTCAACCCAAAGGCAAGGAACTGATGGGCCTTTCTCTTTCCGAACTGACGCCGAAATTGCGCGGCCAGTACCAGATCGACAAGGATGTGAAAGGCGTTCTCATCACGGGCGTCGACGATGACTCGATCGCGAATGAGCGCCGTGTCCAGCCGGGCGATACGATTGTCGAAGTGTCGCAGGAACCTGTCGCAAAGCCTGACGATATCGAAAAACGCTTCGCCGATTTGAAAAAGCAGGGGCGCAAATCGGCACTGCTCTTGCTTGCAAATATCAAAGGTGAACTGCGTTTTGTGACATTACCTTTGAAAGGCGATGAATAAAATTTAAATCAAAAAGAAAAGCGATTTTGCATCGCTTTTCTTGGAAAAAATCGACACATGGTTAAGGTTTGAAGGAATGGCATTTCTTTCAAACGTAACCAGCTGAAGAGTTTTTCTGTTTCTTATAATAAATGTTTTAAACCTTAACCTGCTTAGATCGCAGGCAAATATGACTTTACTCTGATGCGGCAGGCTCTGAATTTGTAATGCTTTTTGCAAAACGCCTTCATGCATTTCCTCAATTTTTAAATATTGCTTACTCGAACATAATCGACGTAAAATAACATTGATTTTACGTTTGTTTATTTGGGTTTAGCAATTATTTTATGGTCGACGGAATTAAAGGCAGCAGTCGGAAAAATGTGCGCATTTCGCGCAACGAACCGCTACAAACTAAAAAACCGGCTGCTGAAAAACCTGCGAAGAATTCCAAACCCAAGCGCAAGAAAATTACCAAACCTGCGCAGCAAGCCCCGCGAAATTCTTCTTCCTCTTCCCGCCAGAAGAATGTTTCTGCCAGTGCGCCATTAAAAACCACCACGCCAGATGACAATTCTCTGCTACGCCCTTGCACGTTGCAAGATGGAAGCGATAATTCCAATTTTTCCAATTCTTTGTTGTCGAGCAATTCTGCATTGGTGAGCGGAACGAAAGTTTCATCTTCGCTGGGCTTGGAGAATGGCGGATTTAAATCGCGCCAAGTTTTGCGACAAGAGCGTCGCATGCAGGAGAAGGAACAGCAGCAAGTTGCGCAAAGGAAGAGCGAACAAAAAAACGGCTGGAATAAAAAGAAGAACTCATCTGCTGTCAAAACGGGGTCTGGCGTGCTTTCGCAGCTTGAAATGCCCAAGGCAGAACTGGCGGCAACATTTGTGAAGAACGGCGCCAACAAGCCGCCGTCTTCTTCGGATAATCCTGATATCAAACCTACCGCTTTGCCTTTGGCACAATTGCCCCTTGTTGCGGAGACAGACGG
>JAZKID010000121.1:0-2338 GCA_040385045.1 Pseudomonadota bacterium
GGAAGATTGTCGAATTCCCCGAGAGTACGCACCATCTGCCAGAGCGGTTGCAGCAAGGGGAAGCGGAAGTCAGTGAGGAATTCTTCGAATGTTCCGGCGAACTGCATCAGGGTGCGGTACGAGGCGTCGTAGGCGAACAGCAACTCGAGCATCCGCGTCTCGCGATCGACGATCGTCCGAGCCTGCCCGTTGCATGCGCCGTTGTCGAACGTCGTGAGCTCGACGGTTTTACATGCTTTCATTTGGGGCATTTCAAACTCGATGCATCCGTCCGGCTGCACCTTCACCGGTTCGTCGTCTTCAGCTTCGCGCTCTTCCGCGTCGGCCTCGTCTGCCTCGATGACGTTGATACCCATTTCGTTGAGCTGCGCGAGCACGTCTTCGATCTGCTCGGATGACACGGCCTCAGCCGACATCACTTCGTTTAGTTCTTCATAGGTCACGAAGCCACGCTTCTTCGCGGCGCGGATCATTTTTTTGACGGCAGCATCCGACAAGTCCAGAAGCGGGCTATCGCCTCCATCTTTCTCGTCCTTGACGTCTTTCGGTTTTTTCGCTTCCGCCGCTGAATCCCGCTTGGCCATATGCCCTGTAATGCCCTTTAACTCCGCGACCGTTTGAAGCCGCTTTTCCCTCACCCATTAGCTGATCGCGCCGTCTCAAGCGAATCAGGCTTCGGATGGGCTAATTTCGCATGAAAAAAGCCCAGAAGCCACGGAAAGGCACGCCAAAAGCGAACCTAACCCGTGGAAGAAAGCTCTTCAACGGGGGTTTCGTCTTTCAGCGCCAGCATTTCCTGCCGTATGGCGCGCAGCCGGGCGTCGTTACTCTCACTTGGATCGTGGGCAAAATCCGCCTGCGCCTGCGCAAGCTCTTTATTTAACGTCGAATTCCGCCGATGCAAGCCAAGCGTACGGATAAAATCGGCCTCGACGTCATAAAAATCGCGATCCGCCGCAAAAAACCGCGCACCGGAGCGGGAAATCGTCTCCAGAAGACGGTTCAGCGTTGCTTCCAGCCCCGCCTCAATGAGAACGGTCTTCAGGTCCGGCATCTCGGCTTCCGTGCCGGCCGAGGCCTGCAGCAGGGCGTCGCGCAGCTGCATCAGCTCGGGATCGCTGAGATCGAGTGCGGCGAAATCCTCGGCATGCGCGCTCATCAGCGCGGGATAATGAAAGGCCGCGCCCAGGATCATTGCCTCGCTGAGCGGCCAGCTTGAACCGGTGCCGCGCCCGCCGAGGCGCGAGCGGAGCAGCGCGGACGACGGCGCGACATTGCGCGTCTGGAATTGGTTTTGCAATTTGTAGCGCGGCACATCGGCGCGCGGTTTTTCACGCGTGCCTGTCAGCATATCGAGCTTCTGCTTGAACTCGGCGCCGTAATATTTGCGCACCGTGAGATCCTGAATGGTGCGGAGCAGTTCGCGCAGCCGCGCTTCCAGCGCCGCGCGCTGTTCGGGGGTACGAATATCCCGTTCGCGCGTTTCACGCTCCCACAACAGCGTCACAAGCGGTTCGGCTTTCGACAAAACACTTTCGAAAGCCTCGGTGCCGCGCTGGCGAACGAAATCGTCGGGGTCGAGACCCGCATTCAGCAAAGCGAAGTTCAAACTTTTGCCCGCGCTCAAATGCGGCAGTGCGACATCCATCGCGCGCTCGGCGGCGCGCACGCCCGCATTGTCGCCGTCGAAACAGAATGTCGGGACATCGACAAGCCGCCAGAGAAGTTTCAACTGGTCTTCGGTGAAGGCCGTGCCGAGCGGCGCAACGGCCTGCGGGAAACCGGCCTGATGCAGCGAAATAACATCAATGTAACCCTCCACGAGGATCAGTTGGTCTTTCGTATGTGCCGCAGCCCGCGCGCGATGCAGGTTGTAAAGCTGCGCACCTTTATGAAACAGCGGCGTTTCGGGCGAATTCAGATATTTTGCCTGCGCATCCTTGTTCATCGCGCGGCCGCCGAACGCGATCACCTGCCCGCGCGAATTCTGGATCGGGAACATCACGCGGTCGCGGAAACGGTCATACGGGATCGGGATGTCATCGCCGCCGATCAGCAGGCCTGCCGTCACCATATCTTCGACAGCAATATTTTTGCTACTTAAAAATTCTTTTAGCGCGTGTTTCGAATTCGGCGCAAAGCCGATGCGGAATTCTTTTTGCGTTTCGCGTGTGAGCTCGCGCTGCACGAGATAAGAGCGCGCATCAGTACCGGTTGCGCCATTCAATTGCTGTTCGAAAAACTGCGCCGCAAGCTCGGTGATCTCGATCAGAGATTTCGCGCGCTCCTCGCGCTTCATGTCTTCAGGGTCGATTTTCGGAAGCGGCACGCCTGCCTC
>JAZKID010000122.1:0-2842 GCA_040385045.1 Pseudomonadota bacterium
GTCGATGGCCGCGATTTCAAACTGCAGGGCTATGAAAACGGCAACTTCATGGGCGGCTGCCTGTTCGACAACGTCACGCCGGAGATGAAAATCTACAAGGAAGAAATTTTCGGCCCGGTACTGTGCATCGCGCGCGCTGAAAATTATGACGAAGCGCTGGCGCTTCCGAACACACATGAATACGGCAATGGCGTCGCGATCTACACGCGCGATGGCGACACGGCGCGCGATTTCGTCAGCCGTGTCAATGTCGGCATGGTCGGCGTGAATGTGCCGATCCCCGTGCCGTTGGCCTATCACACCTTCGGCGGCTGGAAAAAATCCGGCTTCGGCGATCTCAACCAGCATGGTCCGGATTCGATCAAGTTCTATACGAAAACGAAAACGGTCACATCGCGCTGGCCATCGGGCGTCAAGGAAGGCGCAAGCTTCGTCATCCCGACAATGAGCTGACATAGCATGATGCGGCGCGCGGCTTTCTTTCTTTTGCTCTGCTGCACCGCATCGCCAGTTTTCGCGCAGGCGGAAAAGACATTGCAGCCCGGCGAACTGTCGGGAGACTGGACGGCAACGGACCCGAACCCGTCAGGCAAATGTATGTTGAGTTTTGAAGTTTCGACGGACTCGCTCGGCTACCGCGCTTATGCATTCGGCTGCACCGGCCCCGATCTGCATCTCGTTGCGGGTTGGCGCCTGCGCGGTACGTCCATTCTGCTTACCGATGCAACAGGCAAATCGCTGATCAACCTGAAAATGAAAGACAGGACTCACTTTGAAGGCAGCGGCCCTTCCGGCGTTCCGGTTGAGATTTCGCGTTAAGCCTGAATGAACCTGCTTCTCAAGCATTATAATGAGGCCGTTTCATCGCAGCGGCTCGAAGACGACGCCGCGCAACGTGCGCTGGCCATAAGGCTCGATGATCTCTCTACTGAACTTAAAAAGAATGATGAGCGCGGATTTTTCTCGGGGCTGTTTACGCGGCAGGTCGTCAAAGGTCTTTACATCTGGGGCAGTGTCGGGCGCGGCAAGACCATGCTGATGGATCTTTTTTTCGTTGATGTCGCTATAACGAAAAAACAGCGCGTGCATTTTCATGCCTTCATGCGCGATGTGCACCAGAGCATTTTCGAAGAGCGGCAAAAGGGCACGTACGATCCTTTGCAGAAAACGGCGCTGCGTCTTGCAAAACAGGTGCAGCTTCTTTGTTTCGATGAATTCGCCGTCACCGATGTTGCCGACGCGATGATCCTCGGCCGCCTGTTCACGCTGCTTTTCGACAAGGGCGTGACGGTTGTCGCGACATCGAACAGCGCACCTGACGCGCTTTATAAAGATGGTCTTAACCGGCCGCTGTTTCTTCCGTTCATCGCGCTGATTGAAAATAAAATGGACGTGCTGCAACTTTCTGCAAAAAAAGATTTCCGTCTTGAGAAATTGGAAAGGAGTGGCGTCTATTTTACCGGACAGGATGCAACACAAAAATTCGACGAGGCGTGGCACAATTTTGCGCGCCATGAAAAAATTCAACCTGAGATTTTGCGCGTGAAAGGCCGGATGGTCGACATTCCGCTCGCAGCCAGCGGTGCGGCGCGCCTGCGTTTTGCAAACCTGTGCGAGGCGGCGCTCGGCACCGAAGACTATCTCGAACTGTCGCGCGCCTTTCACACCGTGTTTCTCGAAAACATTCCTTTTTTTACGCCGGAAAAGCGCAATGCCTTGCGGCGCTTCATCAATCTCGTCGACGTTCTTTATGATCACGGCGTCAATCTGATTGCCTCGGCCGCATCTGAACCGCGTGATCTCGTGAAAGATATGGACGGCTATGAGGGCGAGGCTTTTGCCCGCACGGCCTCGCGCCTCAATGAAATGCGCTCCAGCCCATATCTCGCCAAAGCCCATCTGCCGCACGTGGAAACGCTTGAAAACGAGGCGCTTTCAGGTTAGCTAAATCAACGGTTTTCTCTTTAAAATAAGGTTTCCCATGCCCCGCAAAAAAATTGCCCTCATCGGTTCCGGCCAGATCGGCGGAACGCTTGCCCACCTCATCGGCCTGAAAGAACTTGGCGATGTGGTGTTGTTTGATATTTCGGAAGGCACGCCGCAGGGCAAGGCGCTCGATATCGCGCAGGCTGCGCCTGTCGAAGGCTTCGACGCGAAATATTCCGGCACGCAGTCTTATGCCGATATCGCGGGTTCGGATGTCATTATTATTACTGCTGGTGTACCGCGCAAGCCGGGTATGAGCCGCGACGATCTCGTCTCCACCAATCTGAAAGTGATGGAGCAGGTGGGTGCAGGCATCAAGAAATATGCGCCAAGCGCATTCGTCATCGTCATCACCAATCCGCTCGATGCGATGGTGTGGGCGCTGCAGCGCGCATCGGGCCTGCCGAAAAACATGGTTGTAGGCATGGCAGGCGTTCTCGACAGCGCGCGCTTCCGCACATTTTTGGCTGAGGCGCTGAAAATCTCTGTCGAAGATATTTCGGCCTTCGTTCTCGGCGGCCACGGCGACGACATGGTGCCGTCTGTGCGTTACTCGACAGTCGGCGGCGTGCCGCTGCCGGACATCGTAAAAATGGGCTGGCTGAAACAGAAAGACCTCGACGCAATTGTCGAGCGCACACGCAAGGGTGGCGGCGAAATCGTCGCGCTGCTGAAAACAGGTTCTGCTTATTATGCGCCTGCCACGGCTGCGATTGCGATGGCGGAAAGCTATCTTAAAGACAAGAAACGCATCCTTCCCTGTGCAGCCGCGCTGAATGGCGAGTACGGTGTGAAAGATCTTTATGTCGGCGTGCCGGTCGTGATCGGTTCTGGCGGTGTTGAAAAGATTGTTGAG
>JAZKID010000122.1:2852-6770 GCA_040385045.1 Pseudomonadota bacterium
ATCTCGACCGCGATGAAAAAGCGATGTTTGCAAAGTCGGTGAAGTCGGTGAAAGAGCTGGTCGACAGCTGCCTCACCATCGCACCAAGCCTGGGGCAGGCGGCTTAGCTAGAAGATAGATATGGTTCAGCCGGTTACAGGATCTGCTAAAAAGAATTTTCTTCGAAGCAACGCTTTTGTCGGAAAGCTTGCTCAAATAAGCACGATCAAGAACGATGAGAAAGATCTGGAATTGCTGAAAAAAATCGTTATGGGCGATACCGTTCAGAATGACAGAACGACTTACGAAAAAAAATTCCCGAACAAAGAGTTTAATTCTCTCTTTTATCTCTATCGTTATGGCGATCACCTTGTTTTGACAGCGCAATATTATCAGGGGTCGTTTCTTGATAGCACCTTCAGCCGATCAAACTATCTGGTCGACAAGGATCTTCAAACGGCTACGGTCATCGACAATGCTAAATTAGAGGCCTTGAATTCTAAAGACACGCTTTTCAGGCTTGATCCAGAATTTCCTGTTCTTGATGCTTTTGGCGGCAATATAAGCCGTGATGACATGACCATGCTGGCAGCTTGCGAACAGACATACGGCAAGAAGGACATAGAGCTCACATGAACGTTCACGAATATCAGGCCAAAGAAGTTCTGAAATCTTTCGGTGCGCCGGTGTCGGAAGGCTATGCCGCCTTCACCGCCGAAGAGGCTTATGCGGCCGCGAAAAAGCTGCCCGGGCCACTCTATGTCGTGAAAGCGCAGATCCATGCCGGTGGCCGCGGCAAGGGCAAGTTCAAGGAACTGGCGAAAGATGCCAAGGGCGGCGTTCGTCTTGCCAAAAGTGCTGACGAAGTGCGCGATAATGCGCGCGACATGCTGGGCAACACGCTGGTGACATTGCAGACTGGCGAAGCCGGCCGCGTTGTGCGCCGTGTCTACGTTGAGAATGGCAGCGACATCGAAAAAGAATTTTATCTTTCATTACTGGTCGACCGCGCCACATCGCGGATCGCGGTTGTCGCTTCCACCGAAGGCGGTATGAACATTGAGGATGTGGCGCACAACACGCCGGAGAAAATCCTTACCTTCACGATCGACCCCGCAACCGGCCTGATGCCGCATCACTGGCGCGCGCTGAACAAGGCACTGAAACTGACAGGCGATCTTGCGAAGCAGACGCCGCGCCTGCTGACCAGCCTCTATAATGCTTTTCTCGAAAAAGACATGTCGATGCTCGAGATCAATCCGCTGATCGCGACGACAAAAGGCCAGCTGCTTTGCCTCGATGCCAAGATGTCGTTTGACAGCAACGCCATGTATCGCCATCCCGATCTCATCAACCTGCGCGACATTACCGAAGAAGATCCGAAAGAGCTGGAAGCTTCGAATTATGAGCTGAACTACATCGCGCTCGATGGTTCGATCGGCTGCATGGTGAACGGCGCCGGTCTCGCGATGGCGACGATGGACATCATCAAGCTGTACGGCGCTTCGCCAGCGAACTTTCTTGATGTCGGCGGCGGTGCTTCGAAAGAGCAAGTCCGTAACGCGTTCAAGATCATTACCGCCGATCCGAAAGTGCAGGGCATTCTCGTCAATATTTTCGGCGGCATCATGCGCTGCGATATTATCGCCGAAGGCGTGATAGCGGCTGTGAAGGATGTCGGCCTGAAAGTGCCGCTGGTCGTGCGCCTCGAGGGCACCAATGTCGAGCTCGGCAAGAAGATGCTCACCGAATCCGGCCTCGACATCACGCCGGCGAACGATCTCGACGATGCGGCGCAGAAAATCGTGAAGGCTGTGGAGAAAGCGGCATGATCGTCACTCTGGTTGAATTCCATTTGCCGCAGGCCATCACGCTTGAAGAGGCAACGCGCAAATTCGAAGTCAACAAATCTTCCTATAAAGGTTTTGATGGGCTTCTCCGCAAAACTTATCTCGTATCCGAAGATGGAAAAACCGTGGCCGGTCTTTATTTCTGGAATTCGCGCGCTGCCGCTGAGAAAATGTACAACAGCGAATGGCGCGAACGCGTTCCCAAGCTCTATGGTGTTGAGCCGAAGCTGACTTGGTATGAAAGCCCGCTCAGTGTTGAAAACGAACCTATAAAGGCAGCCTGACATGTCCATTCTCGTCGATAAAAACACCAAAGTCATCTGCCAGGGCCTCACCGGCGCGCAGGGGACATTTCATACCGAGCAGGCGATTGCCTATGGCACGAAGATGGTCGGCGGCGTCACGCCGGGCAAGGGCGGAACGAAACATATCGATCTGCCGGTGTTCGACACCGTGAAAGAGGCGCGCGAAAAAACCGGCGCGCATGCAACGGCCATTTACGTGCCGCCGCCGTTTGCCGCCGACGCCATTCTCGAAGCGATCGACGCGGAAATGCCGCTGATCGTCTGCATCACCGAAGGCATTCCGGTGCTCGACATGGTGAAAGTGCGCCGGGCGCTCGATGGCTCGAACTCGCGCCTGATCGGCCCGAATTGCCCGGGCGTGCTGACGCCGGGCGAATGCAAGATCGGCATCATGCCGGGCAGTATTTTCAAGCGCGGTTCCGTCGGCATCGTCTCGCGCTCCGGTACGCTCACTTATGAAGCAGTCTACCAGACGACGCAGGAGGGCCTTGGTCAGACAACAGCTGTCGGCATCGGTGGTGACCCGGTGAAAGGCACCGAGTTTATCGATGTGCTCGATATGTTCTTGTCCGACAAGGAAACACAGTCGATCATCATGATCGGCGAAATCGGCGGCGACGCGGAAGAGCGCGCCGCGGAATTTTTGAAAATTGAGGCTAAAAAAGGCCGCAAGAAACCGGTCGTCGGTTTTATCGCCGGGCGTACCGCACCTCCCGGCCGCCGCATGGGTCATGCCGGCGCGATTATTTCAGGTGGCAAAGGCGGGGCTGAAGACAAGATTGCGGCAATGGAAGCGGCTGGCATTACGGTGTCGCCGTCGCCTGCGCGTCTTGGAAAGACATTAGCCGAATTGCTGAAAGGCAAGATCAGCGCCGTTGCGTGATTTTCCAGGGTTCTAATTTTTAGGTTTCATTCCAGGCGTCGTCACTCTGATCGTTTGCATCGCATCGATAGTTGGGAAAGCTTCGTTGGCGGATAAATAAAACGCGTTTTCTGCCTTTTTAAATTCGTCCTGAAGAGCATCGCTATTCATGTCGTCGGGTATGCCGTCGGCGTTGATATCTTTATTATAGCCCAAGCTGTTTTTTTCAGTCTTCGCGACATAGTCCAAATATTTTTGTCTTATTTTCCCGATCGCCTCAGGCGTCAAAACCGCACGCAAGGCAGGCGCCCCGCTGCTATTGGTTGCGAAAGAGGCGCGGTCGTTTTCGCCATCGCCGTCGATATCAATTTTTTCCGCAAGCGCTTTTTCCAGCGCGCGCTGCGCTGCTTGCGGCCGCTTGCCATTGATTTTGAATTTAAAGGTTTGAACCGGTGTTTTCCAATAAATTCCGAAGCTGTAGCCACGGTACACATTGATCGTTTCCGTCTGGTTTTTTGTGTCGATTATCCGTTCAATGCAATCTTGGAATTCACCGAACGCCAGCTTGCTTTTTGCATTGCCCGGCACTTGGGGAAATTTGATGCGGCAGTAATAAAGTTGAGCGCCGTTCGGGTCTTTTTGAATATCGGGCATGGCTCGCCTCCACAATGAATAAAACGGCTCATCAAAAACCTCTTTGAATCTTGAGTCAATAAGGATTAGCTAGACAGATGCGCGCGCACGGCAGCCTTGATAGCGAAACGCTTGAGTTAACCGAGAAGCAAAAGCTTCTGCGCGTCATCGAGATGATTTTCATCTATTGCGCTGTGCCGGTTTTGATGACGATCGCCGTTCACGCCTATGGCGTGTCCCTCCTTGTGATTCTGCAGCCCATCCTGCTCATTCTTGTTTTATGGCTGTG
>JAZKID010000123.1:0-1202 GCA_040385045.1 Pseudomonadota bacterium
AGCAGCACGCGCGCCAATGTGAGACGCTGTTTTTCGCCGCCGGATAATGTCTGGTCCCACGCTGCTTCTTCCCCGATGCGTTCAACGAGCTGTTCAAGACCGACCTGTTTCAGCGCACCGGCAATGTTCTCAACACTGAAATCTTCTACCGCGCCGGGATAGGCCGCCGCGCGATGCAAGCTTCCTGTGGGAACATAAGGCAGCTGTGGCAGCATAAACAGCCGCGCTCCTTTTTGAATGATGACGGTTCCGCTGCCCCATGGCCAAAGTCCTGCAATCGCACGCAGCAGCGTACTTTTGCCTGTGCCGGATTCACCCGCGATCAACACACGCTCGCCCTTTTTAATGGAAACTTCCGTATCGTCGACCACGGCCGTGCCGTCGTCGAGCGCAACGCTCAGATCTTTTAGGACTAAAGCTGCACCTTCGCCTTCTTCGTGGGTAATGCGGTTGAGGTTGTTGCCTTTTTCAGCTTCTTCCAGCGCATCCAGCGAAACCATCAGCGATGCAACGCGGCGTGCGCAGGCATTCCAGTCGGCAAGGCGCGGATAATTATCGACCAGCCAGCCGAATGCCGCTTGCACGATTGTGAAGGCCGATGCCGCCTGCATCATCTGGCCCAGTGTCATTTCGCCGGAAAGATATTTTGGCGAGGCGAGAATGATGGGCACCACCGGCGCAATCACCGCGCTGGCCTGCGAGACGGTCGACGTCATCATGTATTGCTTGCACAACTCGCGCCAGCGCATCAGCACACCGACAAAAGAACGGTTCACGCCGGCGCGTTCTTCATCTTCACCGCCGAGCAAGGCAATACTCTCACCGTTTTCGCGCACGCGTGTGAGATGGTAACGGTATTCCGCCTCCGCCTGGTTTTTGGATTCGGAAACGGCAACGAAACTGCGCCCTACACGCAGCATCAGGCCGCTGGCAATCAGCGCATAAAGAATGGCCGCAATCACCAGAAAGCCCGGGATCGTTATCGTTGATCCGTTAAATGGAAGAGTGAGCGAGCCGCCGATCGTCCACAGCACGGTGATAAATGTCAGTGCCGATATCGAAGCCGTCATGACGCCATGCACGAAATCCACCGGCGCATCCGTTGCAATGCGCAGATCTTCGGCAATGCGATATTCAGGGTTACCGTGGTCGCCGCTGATCAGGTTAAGCTGGTAATAATGGCCGTTGCGCAGCCAGCGCGT
>JAZKID010000123.1:1237-4551 GCA_040385045.1 Pseudomonadota bacterium
GCCGACAGCCACAGGACTGTTGCTGAATCTTTTTTCTCCAGTGCGTCAAAGATGTGGCGGTTCCAGAGATTGATGGCGTACTGCGCGCCAATCGCTCCCAGAACGAAAAGCAGAAGACTGCCGCTGAGGAACCAGGCAAGACGGTCGCCTTCGCTTCCCCAGAAACCTTTTGCTGACAAAAGAAAGCGGCGTAGCAAAAGTTCTTTCTCCAGAACCTTGCGATCATTCGGGTCCAGATTTTTAAGTTCATCGTCTTCTGGATCCGCCGAGCGCTGGGCAGCGACATCGTCAAGATTTTCCGAACTTTCTGCAGAAAGTTCGGAATCTTTTGCCGTGCTGTCTGATTCAGGTGCTTCGGCTTCAGGCACCTCGGCATTGCCATGCTGGTCTTCAGGGGAGTCGGATGTGTTCATGAGAGATGGTTTGTCCATTCAAAGTACAATGATCATTTGGTAAAATAGTTCATTCATTCGTGCGTCAGAGAGCCAATGCGGATGGAGAGTGATGCTTTTAGCAACCTTCGCATGACAGGCATAACTATTTGAACACAAAGTCATTTCTCATTGAAAATATCATATACTTCAAGCACATTTTACAATTCATACCGCGCGATTTCTCTTCGGCGGCGAGAGGCGTGCATCGCAATTCGGGGACACTGTATCCGCCTCTGGTAAAGGCTTAATTCAATAATTTTTAATGTAGAAATTTTTTCTAAAAGCAGGGAACTTATCCCTTGGAGTTACGTTCAATAAGATTTGCAAAATTCATCATCAACACCTTTCTGTGATTTTCCGTACATGACGAATTTTAAAGTTTTCTTCGCATTCAAATTGTGATTGCCTTCTAACTGGGGAGGTCAAATCATGATTGAAAAAGCTGACTTGCAAAGCACAAACTCCCTTGAAGGAATTCGTGTCCTTGTCGTCGAAGACGGAGCGCTTATCGCGATGGAAGCGCAGATCATTCTTGAAGAGCAGGGAATGAAAGTTATAGGACCTGCAGCGGCGATCGAACAGGCAAAAGCTTTATTGCACGACCAGAATATCGACATGGCTTTTCTCGATATTGATATCAACGGCAGCTTTGTCTGGCCGATTGCTGATATTTTAATCGAACGAAATATCCCTTTCGCTTTTGCAACAGGTTATGAATCTGCAACGACCATGCCCAGCAAATTCAGCAAGAAGCCTCTTCTGGCCAAGCCCTATCGGGCACAAGAGCTGGTGACGATGGCAAATAAGTTATCTGCATCTGCCCCTTCAAAAATTCAATAAGCGAGGCCATAGCCCATGCAGGCACGAACAGGAATAGCAGAAGCCATCACTGACGAACAGAATGTTGCTGCAAACGATGCAGCGCGCATTTCTCCGGCAGATCTTTATGAGCTTCTGGCGGCGCTTCAGGCGATGCGCAGCGGTAATTTCTCGGTACGCATTGGTGGTGAACGCATCGGCGTTATGAGTAAAATTGCCGACACCTTTAATGAGATCGTCGAATCGAATGAAAGAATGGCGCAACAGCTGGAGCATGTCGGCCAGGTCGTCGGCCGCGAAGGCAAGACACGCCAGCGTGTCAAATTCGTTCTTCCCGGCGGGGCGTGGAGCGAAATGGAATCGTCCGTCAACAGTTTGATTGACGATCTCTTGTGGCCCACAACGGAAGTTACGCGCGCGATCGCAGCCGTTGCGCAGGGCGATCTTTTGCAGACCGTGCAGCTTGATGTCGAAGGCCGCCCGCTGAAGGGCGAGTTCCTGCGCTCGGCAAAAATCGTCAACACCATGATCAAACAGCTCAGCGTGTTTACCTCGGAAGTGACGCGCGTGGCGCGCGAGGTCGGCACCGAAGGCAAGCTCGGCGGTCAGGCGCAGGTGCGCGAAGTGACCGGGGTTTGGAAAGATCTAACTGAATCCGTCAACCTGATGGCGTCGAACCTCACCGCTCAGGTTCGCAACATTGCCGACGTAACCATCGCGGTGGCGAACGGCGACTTGTCGAAAAAGATCACCGTCGACGTGAGGGGTGAAATTTTGCAACTGAAAGAAGCCATCAATACCATGGTGGATCAGTTGCGCTCCTTCGCCTCCGAAGTGACGCGCGTGGCGCGCGAAGTCGGCACCGACGGCAAGCTCGGCGGTCAGGCGATCGTGCCGGGTGTTGCCGGAACGTGGAAAGATCTCACCGACTCGGTCAACGCCATGTGCGGCAATCTGACCGACCAAGTACGCAACATCGCGCACGTCACCACCGCCGTGGCGCGCGGCGATCTGTCGCGCAAGATCACCGTCGACGTGAAAGGCGAAATCCTTGAGCTGAAAGAAACCATCAACACGATGGTGGATCAGTTGAACTCGTTCGCGGGTGAAGTGACGCGCGTGGCGCGCGAGGTCGGCACTGAAGGAAAATTGGGCGGTCAGGCGCAGGTGAAAGGCGTGGCGGGCACGTGGAAAGATTTGACCGACAACGTCAACTCGATGGCCGGTAACCTCACCGCGCAGGTGCGCAACATCGCCGAAGTAACGACGGCGGTGGCGCGCGGCGACTTGTCGCGCAAAATTACTGTGGACGTGCAGGGTGAAATTCTCGAACTTAAAAACACCATCAACACGATGGTGGACCAGCTCAATGCGTTCGCGGGCGAAGTGACGCGTGTGGCGCGCGAGGTCGGCACTGAAGGCAAGCTCGGCGGTCAGGCGCAGGTGCCGGATGTCGCCGGAACGTGGAAAGATCTGACCGACAACGTCAACTCGATGGCGTCGAACTTGACAGGACAGGTGCGCAACATCGCCGAAGTGGCGACGGCTGTGGCGCTGGGCGATCTGTCGCGCAAGATCACCGTCGACGTGAAGGGCGAAATCCTCGAGCTGAAAGAAACGCTCAACACGATGGTGGATCAGCTGAACCGTTTCGCGGGTGAAGTCACGCGCGTGGCGCGCGAGGTCGGAACTGAAGGGATACTCGGCGGTCAGGCCGATGTGCCGGGCGTCGCCGGGACATGGAAAGATCTCACCGACAACGTCAACTCGATTGCAGGTAACTTGACGACGCAAGTGCGCAACATCGCCGAAGTGACGACCGCCGTGGCACGCGGCGACTTGTCGCGCAAAATTACTGTCGACGTGAAGGGTGAAATTCTCGAGCTCAAAAACACCATCAATACGATGGTGGATCAGTTGAACGGTTTTGCCGGTGAAGTGACGCGCGTGGCGCGCGAGGTCGGAACTGAAGGGAAACTCGGCGGTCAGGCCGAAGTGCCGGGCGTCGCCGGGACATGGAAAGATCTCACCGACAACGTCAACTCGATGGCGTCGAACCTG
>JAZKID010000124.1:0-7975 GCA_040385045.1 Pseudomonadota bacterium
AGAACGCCGTTATTCCGCTTACACGTCGCGCAATTACCGGCAGGCTTTTGAGGATTTCTATCGCTGGCTGGTAACTGATCATCAGGGCGAACGCGGGTTTGACACCCTGACGGCGCGGGAGCTGCGCGATTTCGTGATCGAGCGCGAACTGGAAAGCGAGATCATTAAGGCGTTGTGTCGTCACGCCAGGTTTTGCTTCTTTCACCAGCAGGTCGAGGCAGGCGGACGCGAGCTGGCCCGCCTTGCGCATGCCCGCGAAACCTTCAGGTCCATGCAGGCGGATTTGGCCCGTATTGCGAAGCGGCAAAGTGCTGGCGTCGATATAGTTCATATATCTTCGATGCTATAGCATCGGGCAAAAGGCAATATCGATTATGAATTACGTAGAATGATAATAAATATTGATTGTTAAGTGTATTGCGAACTCTTTCGGGAAGATTTAATATTAAGATGTACTATCGGACATATTTCAGGAATTTTAAAAATGACGATTACTTTCAATCCAGCGCTGCGCGCGCAATATGCTAATACTTTGGCTTTCACAAAAGCTGACTCGAAATACGATAATCTGCTTCGCACAATTATTGCAAGGAGTGAAGAAGTCAGGAAATTTCAGGAAAAAAACCCGACAGCTGATTCTTTCTTTTATCGGATCTGCCGCGTGGGGAAAAATGAATACGCTTTCCATATCCAGGCTTTTGGCGACAAGGTGAAGAGAAAAGATGGAAAGTTTGAAAGCGGTTTGACCATTTATGCAAATGGAAAATATGACTGGACTACCATGCCGGAGGGTGAGTCTTCCTCGCATAGAATGATCGCAAGCGACATTTTACCCAATCCTCTCAAGCAATAGCTTTCCGGTTTCATAAATCTGGAAAGCATACTATCCAGACACTCAAGCGAGTGCCTGAATGAATGCTTCAACTGCTTCCCTTTTGATCATCGGCGATGAAATCCTGTCCGGCCGCACGCAGGACAAGAACATTTCTCATATTGCCGCGGTTCTCAGCCAGCTCGGCATCGATCTGAAAGAAGTGCGCATCGTGTCGGATGATGAGGTTGCGATCATTGAGGCGCTGAATGCGTTGCGCGCCCGCACAACTTATCTCTTCACGACAGGCGGGATCGGCCCCACGCATGACGACATTACGGCCGATTGTGTCGCAAAATCTTTCGGTGTCGAGATTAGTATCGATCAGCGTGCCGTTGACATGATGCGTGAACGCGCCCCGCAGATGGAGATGAACGAAGCACGCCTGCGCATGGCGCGCATTCCCCATGGCGCGCAACTGATCGCTTGTGCAGCGTCTGCGGCGCCCGGTTTTTCAATCGGCAATGTCTATGTGATGGCCGGTGTGCCGCACATCATGCAATCGATGCTGGAAAGCGTGGCGCCGAAGCTTGCGGGCGGCCAGCCTTTTCACACGCTTACAATTGAAGCCGGAAACCTGAAAGAGGGGGATTATGCCACTCCCTTGCAAGCCATTGCTTCTGGTTTTCAGGACGTTATGATCGGCAGCTATCCGCGTTTTACGGGCGCGGGCTACGAAAACAGCATTGTTGTGCGCGGGCGCGATAAAAAGTCTTTGGACAGGGCGGCCAAGGCTGTAGAAGCAATGTTGAAAGAGCTGGGGCTTCATTCATAGTCGGCTTCAAGTTGAAAGAGGATGAACATGAGAACGATAAGAAATCTCTCTATTTTGGCAGCCGCATCTGTGGCGCTTCTGCAGCCTGCGCTGGCAGGCGACACGCTCGACCGCGTAATGCGCAAGAAAGTCATGATCGAAGTGACCGATCAGGCTTATCCGCCGTTCAGCCAGGTCAACGATAAAGGCGAGGTCGTCGGCTACGATATCGATGTCGCGCGCGAAATCGGCAAACGCCTCGGCGTTGAGGTGAAGGTCGAAACGCCGACATGGGAAATCATCACCGCTGGCCGCTGGAAAGGCCGCTACGATCTTTGCGTCTGTTCAATGACGCCAACGGAAGAACGTAAAGAAGTGCTCGACTTCATCGCTGAGTATTATGACGCGTCCGCCGTGATCGTTACGAACGGCGACAATGTCGCGGTCAAATCCGCTGCTGATCTGAACGGCAAGCGTGTCGGTGTCGAAGCCAGCACGACCTATGAGAAATATCTCAACAAAAATCTTTCCATCCCGGGTGCAAAACAGCAGCCGGCGTTCCCGTTTGAAAGCGTCCAGATCAAGCCCTATGAAAGCGAAGTCATGGCCTTTCAGGATCTCGGACTCGGCGATGGCAAGCGCCTTGATGCCATCGTCGCGAATTATGTAACGGCGAAAGACCAGGTCGATAAATCCGACGGCAAGTTCAAGATTGTCGGCGAACCTGTCTTCCATGAACCGATCTGGATTTCGGCCGACAAGGACGATGCTGAATGGAATGCCAAGATCAAGGAAATTGTCGCCGAAATGATTAAGGACGGCACATTGGCAAAACTGTCTGAGAAGTGGCTCGGTGCGGACCTCTCTCCCAAATCCTAATTCGTCTTCCAAAGCGCAAACAGCATTCCGCCGCCGCGTCGTCGCGGTGTGGGGCGTGCTGCTTGCGTTGTTTGTGCTGTTTTTCTACACCTTCAACCTGAAAATTTCCTACATGGTTGAAAAGTTCCCGGCGCTTGCCGGGTTCAATCTTTCGGCCAATGATTTCCTGCAAGGTGCGGCGCTGACGTTATTTGTTTGCGCAGTTTCAATTATCGCGTCCATTCTGCTTGGCACTCTGGCGGCACTTGGCCGCCTGTCTGGCAGCTCCATGCTTTATGGCATGGCGACATTTTATACTTCGTTCTTTCGCGGCACGCCGCTGCTGGTGCAGATTTTCCTGATCTATATCGGCATTCCGCAGCTTGGCCCCGTGCCGGAAGCGATTCCCGCCGGCATCATTGCGCTGTCGCTGAACTATGGCGCATATTTAAGTGAGATTTTCCGCGCCGGTCTGATTTCGGTGAACAAGGGCCAGCGTGAAGCGTCCTGCGCGCTGGGCCTGCCGAACTGGCTGACATTCTGGAAAATCGTTTTGCCACAGGCAATGCGCTTCGTCATTCCGCCGACAGGCACGCAGTTCATCGCCATGTTGAAAGATTCATCGCTCATCTCGATGATGGGCGTCGCGGAAATCATGTTCCTTGCGCAGGCCTATGGCAGATCTACTTACCGTTATCTTGAAATGCTCACGACAGCGGCGCTGATCTACTGGATCATGTCGCTCGCGTTCGAAATCCTGCAATCAAGGCTGGAAGCTCACTATGGCAAGGGTTTCAGGGATCGCTGATGCAAGACATCTTACAAATCATTTCACCACTTTGGCCCCATCTTCTTGCGCTGATTGCCGCGTATGCACTGGCTTTTCCGATTGGTTGGGACAGGGAACAGGAAGATCGCAGCGCCGGTGTGCGGACGTTTCCCATCGTTGCCATGGCAAGCTGCGGTTTTATTCAGGCAACTGAAGGCCTTGTTGGAACGAGCCCTGAAGCTTTGGCACGGATTGTTGAAGGGTTGATTACAGGGGTGGGCTTTATCGGCGGCGGCGCTATCTTGCAAACGAAAGATCATGTTCGCGGGACGGCCACGGCAGCAAGTATCTGGGCGACTGGCGCTATCGGCACTGCGGTCGGTCTTGGCAGTTATGATGTCGCAATTGTCATTTCGGTTTTTACCGTGATCACACTGCGCTACCTTCTGCCCATCAAGAAGGCCGCACAAAAAACGGGACGCGCGTCATCGAAAAACGAAAAAGAAAGTTGAAATTTTACAACGTCGCTTTCAGGAATAGTTTAAACGTTCCGTCGCTTGCCCGGTCGGAAATGCCGAACAGGTAGCCTGTCTCGATCGCATAGGTGTCGTTGAACTTGTAGACGAACACCGGGCCAAGCTGCTGGTCCTGAAGATCGAAACCCGGAATGGCGTTAATCTCGCCGAAATCTGCAAACCATTCGATACCGGCCGATAAATTTTCTGTCACGGGTGCAAGAACCTGCGCCGCGGCATTCAGCGTTGCCGTTTTGCCCGAAAATGTGCCGACTTCCCAGTCGAGGCCGAGATTACCGCGCACCTTGATGGCGCCAAACTTTTTCTCCGCCATTGTTTTGAGCGAAAAAATATCCGGCGAGCCGGTGATATCGACGGAGCTGTAAACAACCTTGAAAGCGCCATTGAATCCATCGGTCTTTTCAAAAAACAGCTGGAATTTGTTTTCCCATTCCGTCGCTTGGTATTCAAGGCCGGTGGACGGCAACTGCGTCAGTTTGAAATTCAGGCGTGTTGCCCACCAGTCGGTGACGCCGTATTCGAAAATATAAACCTGGCGGAAACGATCATCGCGCGAGACGAGGTTATCGTCTTCGGAACCGAAGCGTGCTTCGACTTTCAGCTTGCCTTTGGTGACGGTCGGCGACGATACATCTTTCGTTGCCAGTGCAGGCGAAACGATCAGCGCTAAAAAAGCAATTGTTGCAGCTGTTGTTTTGAGAAATGTCATGACGAGCCCCCCAGCCCGGGCATGCTTGCCCTTAACTCGAGCTTTATGACACTCACATTACAGTAATATGACAGAGCAATTTTGATCTTATCTGTTTGTCAGGCCTGTAAAAAATTGGGCATGGTGTGAGATATGAGATCATAATCCTGTTGGTTTCACGGAAAATTCGTTACAGAGTGAGCCGCGTGCCCTCTCATAGGCCCTCTTGGCGGAACAGGTAGACGCAAGGGACTTAAAATCCCTCGGAGGCAACTCCGTGCCGGTTCGAGTCCGGCAGAGGGCACCATTCAAAAGGTCAGTTCCATGGAAGTCAAAGATTCAAACGGTGCGACGTTGAACGAGGGCGACAATGTCACGCTGATCAAGGATTTGAAAGTCAAAGGCACGTCGACGACACTGAAGCGCGGCACGCTGATCAAGGGCATCCAGCTCACCTCCCATGAAGATGAAGTGGAATGCAGGCACGAGAAAATCAGAGGCCTCGTGCTGCGTACCGAGTTTTTGAAGAAGGCTTAAGCGCCGTACACCCAGTCATAAAGCGCCATCATGCGCCGGCCGCCGATCATTTTCAGCACATTGTTACGCGCAAAGGCGCGTAATCCCGAATAATGAAACACCTTGCCGTTTTCTGCGGCGGCCTTCTGAATTTTTGTAACTCGTTTCATTCGTCTCGCACGATAGTTTTCAAAAGCATCGTCGGGATATTGTGGCTCGTTGATCAGGCAATTTGTTAAAACGTCAGCATCCTCAACCGCCTGCGCTGCGCCTTGCGCAAGGAATGGCAGCATCGGATGCGCGGCATCACCCAGCAGCGTGACGGGCAGGTGCGGCCATGTTTTCGTATCGGGCAGGCGATGAAACAGCGGCCAACGTGTCCAGTTCTGCGGAATATTGAGAAGGGTTCTCAGCGTGCCGGTGTAATTTCGCGACGCATCCTGAAGTATTTCAGGCATCGCCATTTCATCTTGGTTTTTTTGCAGACTATCCTCACGAACAATTGCAACAAGATTGATCATGTCGCCGCGCAGTTTGTAATGCACGGCATGTAAGTTTGGTGCGAGCCAGAGATATGTTGAATCTGCACTCAACATCCGCGGCAAATCACGCGCGTTAAACTGGGCACGGTAAGCCACATAGCCGCTGAAAAGCGGATCGCCGTCGTTGAGCAGAAGGGCCCGAATGCGCGAATGAACGCCGTCGGCGCCGATCAGCGCGCAGCCCTTCTGTTCTTTCTGGGCACCGTTTTGTTCATAGCGAAACTGCACACCATGTTCGGCACTGTAATCGAGCGTACGGCAACCCAGATGCAGCATGATGTTATCGCTCGCTTCGCAGGCTTCCAGCAGTGCCTGCTGCAGGTCGGCGCGATGCGCGACAAGATACGGCGCGCCCCAGCGTTTTTGAGCGATATCGCCGAGCGGCATTTCGGTGAGTTGCTTACCGTCTACGCCTGACATCACACGAAGAGAGTTTGACCGTCCGGTCTTGCCGCGCAGTTTTTCTAATATACCCATCTCGCGTAAAATGCGCAACGCATTCGGCGACAGCTGCAGGCCCGCACCGCTCTCGGTGAGCATATCCGCCTGCTCGAAAACATGGATGTGAAATCCGGCTTCGGCGAGTTTCAGCGCGGCGGTGAGGCCGCCGATCCCGCCACCGGCGATCAGCAGCGGGTCGGCATGCGGGGTTGCATCAAGTTTGGCCAAAGAAAATCAGGCAGCTTTCGTCGTCATGCATTCGGCAGGGTGCGCTTCTTTCTCACCGAGCGAGGAATTATATTTGAACAAAGTCGAGCAATAGGGGCAGACGATCTCGGTTTCATCGCCCATGTCGAGATAGACATGCGGATGATCGAGAGGCTTTGACGCGCCCATGCACATGAACTCATGCGCGCCGGTCTCGATCGCGGCAACGCCGGGGTCGTTATGAAAATGGGGAACGCTCGTTTTCGCCATGGACCACCTCTGGAAGATTGTTCTTTTTGCTTGAAACTCTTCTTGCGCGTTGTCAAAAAGAAAAATGACCGGCACCCAAAATTCCAGCTTTTTCAGCCATGACGGGCTTCGCTTCGCTTATACCGATCAGGGCGAGGGGCCGGCCACACTGCTCATTCACGGCTTTGCCTCGAACGGCAAGGTGAACTGGTTCGATACCGGCTGGGTCGACCTGCTGCTGCAACAGGGACGTCGCGTGATTACCTTTGATCACCGCGGTCACGGCCAGTCGAACAAGCCGCATAATGTGAGCGCCTATGAGCCGCCGGTGATGGCTTATGATGCGCTGGCGCTGCTCGATCATCTCAACATTCAGCGCGCCGACGTGATGGGTTATTCAATGGGCGCGCGTGTGACGGCGTTCATGCTGCTGCTCGCGCCAGAGCGTTTATGTTCGGCTGTCATCGCGGGCATTGGTGCGGGCCTCACCGAAGGTACCGGCGATCCGGCGCCGATTGTTGAAGCGCTTGAAGCGCCGAGCCTTGATGACGTGACGACACAGAAAGGCCGCATGTTCCGTGCGTTCGCCGAGCAGACGAAAAGCGACCTGAAAGCACTCGCCGCATGCATGCGGTCTTCGCGCAAGAAAATTCTCCCCGAGGATCTGGCTAAAATCCGTAAGCCGGTTCTTATCGCGGTCGGTACGCGCGATGCGATTGCCGGTTCCGCGCAGGGCCTTGCCGATCTTATCCCCGGTGCGCAGGTTCTCGATATTGTCGATCGCGACCACATGCGTGCGGTTGGGGATAAACAATATAAAGAGGGTGTCGTGAAATTCTGGAATGCCTTGCCGCCTTGTGTATAATCGGAGCCTGAAATGCAGAAAGCAGAAAAAGCCGTGCTGAAATCCATCGATCCCGTCTGGCAGCAGATGCGCAGCGAAGCGCAGACGCTGGTGGATGCCGAACCGGCGCTCGCGGCGTTCGTGTTCGCGAATTTGCTGTCGCATGACACGCTGGAGCAGGCGATCATTCACCGCGTCGGCTCGTGGCTCGATCATCCAGATCTGCCGGCAGATCTCACGCGCCGCCTTTATACGTCAGCGCTGCAACAGAAGCCTGCTCTTGGGCTTATCTTCCGCGCCGACCTGTCAGCTGTGATCGAGCGTGACCCGGCCTGTTATCGCCTGATCGAACCGTTCCTCTATTTCAAAGGTTTTGTCGCGCTGCAGGCGCAACGGCTTGCGCATGCGCTGTGGCTTGAGAAACGGAAAGATCTCGCGATGATGATCCAGTCGCGCATGGCGGCGACGATGAATGTCGACATTCATCCCGGTGCAAAAATCGGCCGCGGCATCATGCTCGACCATGCGACCGGCTGCGTGTTTGGTGAAACTGTGGTGATCGAAGACAATGTCTCCATCCTGCACGATGTCACGCTGGGCGGCAGTACGAACGTGAAAGGCGCAGACCGCCATCCTAAAATCCGCAGCGGCGTCCTGATCGGCGCGGGTGCGAAAATTCTCGGTGCCATCGAGATCGGGC
>JAZKID010000125.1:0-12002 GCA_040385045.1 Pseudomonadota bacterium
GTCCGTGTTCTGATCCCCAACATTGTCACAATGCTCGCCATTTGTTCGGGCCTGACAGCGATGCGTTTTGCGATTGAAGGGCGGATGGAAGCGGCACTGATCGCGGTTATTTTCGCCAGCCTGCTTGACGGCATGGACGGCCGCCTTGCGCGCCTTCTGAAAGGCACATCGCGTTTCGGTGCCGAGCTCGACAGCCTTGCCGACTTCGTCAATTTCGGCGTCGTACCGGGCATCATTCTTTATATCACTTTTCTGAAAGATTACGGTTCGGTCGGCTGGATCGTATCGCTGCTGTTCGCGATTGCCACCGCGATGCGTCTTGCACGCTTCAATGTCGAGGCGGAGAGGGAGAATGTACCTCTCTGGCAATCGCGCTTTTTTTCCGGTGTGCCGGCCCCTGCGGGTGCGCTGTGCGCATTGCTGCCGCTTTATCTTGAACACGCTGGCACGGCGCGCGAGCTGATCCCGTCAGGCATTGTGCTTGTTTATGCGCTGGCGATTGCATTGCTGATGGTCAGCCGCGTGCCGACTTTTTCCGGCAAGACATTGCAGGTCAACATCCGCCGCGAATATGTTGCGATGCTGCTGATCGTGCTCGTTGCCCTGATCAGCCTGCTTGTCGCCTACACCTTCCAGATGCTGGCTGTGCTGACGCTTCTTTATCTTGCGATGATGCCTGTCAGCTGGCAGGCGCATAGCCGCATGAAACGCGCAGCCGTTCCGGCAGGCGAGGCCTGATGCGGTTTGAAGCGCTCATGCGGATACCGCAGACGCATGCGCAAACCAGTTTATATCTGATCGTCGTGTGTCTGCTGTTGTTCCTCTCCGGATTTTTCACCTTGCCGCCGACGGACCGCGATGAAAGCCGTTTCGCGCAGGCAACGAAGCAGATGGTTGCGAGCGGCGATTACGTGAACATCCGCTTGCAGAATGTTGCGCGCAACAAGAAGCCGGTCGGCATCCACTGGCTACAGGCGGCCACGGTGAAGATCAGCAGTTACGGTGAAGCGGCGCCGATCTGGGTGTACCGGATTCCATCCTTGCTTGGCGCGATCGCGGCGGTGCTGCTCACCTATTGGGCGCTGCTGCCGCTGATGCAGCGGGAAGAGGCTTTTTTTGCTGCACTGCTGCTCGCGAGTTGCGTGTTGCTCAGTGTCGAGGCGCGGCTTGCAAAAACGGACGCCGTTCTTCTCGCGACCACGACTGCAACCATGGGCGCGCTGCTGCGCATCTTTCTGAACCATCATAAAACAAAAGCGGTCTGGCTGTTCTGGCTTGCGCTTTCGGCGAGTTTTTTGATCAAGGGGCCGATCGTGCTGCTGGTCGCGGGTGGCGCGGCTGTATTTTTAAGTCTCTGGAAACGTTCCGCCGCATGGTTGAAAGAAACAAAATCTCTTTTCGGTATTCCGTTTTTTATCGCCGTGAACGCACCATGGTATATCGCAATTATTATTATGACGAACGGCGAATTTTTGCAGGGCAGTGTCGGGCATGACATGTTCGGCAAGGTTGTCGGCGGGCAGGAGACGCATGGCGGCTGGCCGGGCACTTATCTTGTGCTGGTGTGGTTCACGTTCTTTTTTGCATCCTGTTTTCTCGCAAGCATGCTGCCGCGCCTGAAGCAGGTGTGGCGGCAGGAAAATATTTTTATCCTGCTGGCATGGATCGTGCCGACATGGATTGTCTTTGAACTGGTGCCGACCAAGCTGCCTCATTACGTGCTGCCGGTTTATCCGGCTCTCGCGGGCCTTGTCGCCATCCTGCTGTCGCAGAACAACTGGCAGATGAAAACGCGCTGGCAGACGATCTGCATGAGTTCGCTGGTCTGGGTTCCAGCCGCTCTGCTTGTCTTCGGTTTTTTCCTGTTGCTCCTGCGTGGCGAGCATGCCGATTTTGTCTTGCCGGTTCTGGCCGCGGCGACAGTCTGGCTCGGCTTCATGGCGTTTCGAAAAAGCCAGGACAATGTGCGCCAGACAATTTTGTTGAGTGTGATGAGCGCGATCCTTTTATATTTCGGCATTTTCCAGCGCGTGTTGCCAAACTGGCGCGAAATGTGGCTCTCGCCGCGCCTTGCCGAAGCGGTGCAAAAAAACACGCCATGCGAAAATCCGCTTCTGGCCAGTGTTTCTTATCATGAACCCAGCCTTGTTTTCGCAACGCGCACGGATATCCTGCTGACAGATGGCGCCGGTGCAGCCGAATATCTCATGGATGGCGGCTGCCGCGTCGCCCTCATCGATGAGGCGAGGGCAAACGACCTCAACGATTTCCAGCAACGCTTGCGCCATGATGGCATTTCAGCGAAGCGCCTGACGGCGGTAGACGGACGCAATGTCAACGGCGGCACGCTGCGGCATATCGGGTTGTGGATGCTGGAAAAGTAGGGCGTAATATGATCGAAGAGTTCGGTAATTTTTCCAAGTGGTCTTACAAAAAACTTGTCGATAAAGAACGATCATTTAGTTCGACTGATCTTCGTGGCACTGAACTTCGCGCTGAAATAAATCGTAGAGATAAGCTTTGGAATAAGCGTGTTGTTTTAATAAGCACTATTGCTGCGATTTTGGCCGCTTTAGCCACGCTAGGCTTAGATCGTGGAATCTATGTGGGGCATGCTGTTCAAAGTCATGAAGGTGTTTTGAGTAAAAGCTGCAGCTATTTGTTTGTAACTGGCATCGCTAAAATTCCGGCTCATGGAGGCTTGGCAGATCAGGGCATGCCAGGAATCGCAAAAGGTATGCAATTGGCAGACCAGCCTGATAATCTTTATTGCCGTTTCTTTGCTGAGTAGATAGTTATAATCATTATCAATCGCGAGATTCCATGCCCTCTTCAGAATCATCCCCGCGCGTTTCCATCGTCATTCCGATGAAGAATGAGGAAGGCAATATCGTGCCGCTTTTTGCGGAAATCGAAGGCGCGCTTTCGCAACACGTACCGTTCGAGATTATTGCCGTGAATGACGGCTCCGATGATGGCACGGCCAACATTCTCGCCAGCCAGCAGCAATCGAAATCCTACGTGCGCGTTGTCATGCATCGTGAGAGTTGCGGTAAAAGCGCCGCTCTGCGCACCGGCATCCGCGCTTCGCAGGCGCTGATTATCGCGACGCTGGATGGTGACGGGCAAAACAACCCGGCATTTTTGCCGGTGATGATCGAAATGCTGATGAACGATCCGCAACTCGGGCTCGTACAGGCGGAGCGCAAGGGCCGGAAAGATACCGCTTTCAAGCGCTGGCAATCGCGTATGGCGAACCACATCCGCACGCGACTGTTGAAAGACAAAACCATGGACACGAATTGCGGCATGAAAGTATTCCGCCGCGATGCCTATTGGGAGCTTCCCTATTTCGACGGCCTGCACCGTTTCATGCCTGCGCTGATCCGCCGCTGCGGTTTAAATGTCGCAGGTGTCGAGGTCGTCGACCGGCCGCGCATGTCCGGCATATCGAAATATGGTTTCTTCGACAGGCTATGGGTCGGCATTCTCGATCTTTTCGGCGTATGGTGGCTGATCAAACGCAACCCGAAAATGCCGGACGTGGTGAAATAATGTTGATCGATCTGACACGCATTACAGGCTATCTGCACGCCGTCTTTGTCGAGCAGTTCGATTACTGGATTGCTTTGGGTTTCATCGCGCAGCTTTTTTTCACGATGCGTTTTCTGGTACAATGGCTCGCGTCCGAAAAAGCGAAACGCAGCGTCATCCCGTTGTCGTTCTGGTTCTTCTCGATCGGTGGCGGTTTTCTGCTGCTGATCTACGCGATCCATCGCCGTGACCCGGTGTTTATCGCCGGGCAGGGCATGGGCCTGTTCATTTATGCGCGCAACCTGATGCTGATTTATAACGGCCGCCGCGCCGACGAGAAAAACGAGATTTAAGCCGCTTTCGTCTGCTGCAACCGCACAAAGCCTGCCTGCAAATCTGCGATCAGGTCTTTTTCATCTTCAAGACCGATATGGATACGCAGGCATGAGCCTTTTGGCTCACAGGTGCGTGTTGTTCGTATTTTACAATCGAACGGGATAATGAGACTTTCGAACCCGCCCCATGACGCGCCGATGCCGAACAGCTCAAGCCCGTCGACCATGTGTGCAATCGCTTCAGATGAAATATTTTTCTGCAGTTCGATCGCGAACAGGCCGCATGCGCCGGTAAAATCGCGTTTCCAGAATTCATGCCCGGGGCAGCAAGGGAGCGCAGGATGCAGAACACGCGCCACTTCCGGCTGCTCTGAAAGCCAGCGCGCGATATTCAGCGCCGCTTCGCCCTGTTGTTTCAGCCGCACCGACATGGTGCGCATACCGCGCAGGGCAAGAAACTGGTCGTCCGCCGAAGCACACATGCCCATCATGAAATGCGTTTCCTTGAGCGCAGGCCATGCTTTTTCATTTGCGGACACAAGCCCCATCAAAACATCGGAATGGCCGCACAGATATTTTGTACCCGCTTCGATGGCGAGATCGACGCCGTGTTCATGTGGTGAAAAATAAAGCGGCGTCGCCCATGTATTGTCCATCAAAACAAGCGCGCCGTTGTCATGTGCGACTTTCGCGATGGCCGGAATATCCTGCACCTCGAAAGTGAGCGAGCCGGGCGCCTCGACAAAAACGGCTTTCGTATTCGGTGTGAAAAGCTTGGCGATGTCCGCGCCAATCATCGGGTCGTAATAGTCAGCCTCGATCCCGTATTTGGTGAGAAACTTGTCGCACAGGCGGCGTGTCGGCGCGTAAACGCTGTCCGTTACAAGGATGCGATCCCCGGCTTTCAGGCAGGACAGGAGGGCGACCGTAATCGCTGCAACGCCAGATGGTAACGTTACGGCACCTGCCGCCTTGCACAGGCTGGCCCATGCCGTGTCCAGCGCTTCGCTGATAGGGGTTTTGATACGGCCGTAATCATAGCGGCCGCGCAGGTGCACGAAATCATCCATGGTGGGGAAAAGGACGGTGGAACCACGGTAAATAGGGGTGTTCACAAAGCCATAATGCTCGGCTGGCTCGCGCCCGAGGTGCATAAGCTCTGTATCTACGGAGAAGGACTTTGATTTTTTCATGATTTGGCTTATTGATCCTGCAACCTTAATCTCATTATTGGGGATATTCGCCGCAATCAAGTGCGGTCCTTTATATCATCAGGTGGAGTTCATCCTATGAAACGTATTCTTTCCCTTCTTCTTCCAGCTGCTTTTCTTCTCGCAACACCCGCTATGGCGCAGCAAACGCTGACGGCTGTGAAAGCGCGCGGCTCGCTGACCTGCGGCGTCAGCCAAGGCCTCGTCGGCTTTTCGAACCCCGACGAGAAGGGCGCATGGACCGGCCTCGATGTCGATTATTGCAAAGCTTTCGCCGCGGCCATTTTCGGCGATGCCAGCAAGATCAAATACATCCCGCTGTCCGCGAAAGACCGTTTCACGGCTTTGCAATCGGGCGAAATCGATGTCCTGACACGTAACTCCACGCTGACGATGTCGCGCGACACCACGCTCGGCCTCGATTTCCCTGTCACGAATTATTATGACGGACAAGGTTTCCTTGTCCGCAAATCGCTGAACATCAAATCGGCGAAAGAACTCAACGGCGCATCGATCTGCACGCAGACAGGCACGACGACCGAACTCAACGCGGCCGATTTTTTCCGTGCCAATAACCTGAAATATGAAATCGTCGTCTTCGTGACCAATGATGACGTGATCAAGGCTTACGATGCCGGCCGTTGCGATGCGTATACAACAGACTCTAGCGGTCTTTATGCAGAACGTCTGAAGCTCACGAACCCGGATGATCACATGATCCTGCCGGAAATCATTTCTAAGGAACCACTCTCCGTAGCCGTTCGCCAGGGTGACAACCAGTGGGCCGATATCGTTCGCTGGACACATGCGGCGCTGCTAACAGCTGAAGAGCTAGATGTGACAACGGCCAATGTCGAAGAAAAAATGAAATCGAGCGATAACCCGGACATCAAGCGTCTTCTCGGTGCTGAAGGCAATTACGGCGAGGGTGTCGGCCTTAGCAAGGAATGGGCCGTCAACGTCATCAAGGCGGTCGGTAATTACGGCGAAATGTTTGAGCGTAATCTCGGCAAGGATACGCGCATGAACATCCAGCGTGGCCTCAACGCGCAATGGAATAAGGGCGGCCTGCAATATGCGGCGCCTATTCGCTGATATTCTTTATTGAGTATTTGTAAGTGCCGGAGAGAATCCGTTGGCGTGATCTGATATGGCAAGCAGCCGTGCTGCTGCTTGTCGGCTTTGTTATCTATGAAGCCAGTACCAATGCCTATGACAACCTGCAGCGGCAAAACATTGCGGGCGGCTGGGGTTTTCTGAATAATGTCGCGGGCTTTGCGCTTTCGCAGACATTAATCCCGTATTCCGAGCTTTCAACCTATGGCCGCGCTTTCGTTGTCGGCCTTCTGAATACGTTGATGGTGGCGGCGATCGGCATCGTGCTGGCGACGCTGCTTGGCTTTATCGTCGGCATCGCGCGCCTGTCGCAGAACTGGCTGTTTTCGAAAATCGCGCTTTGCTATGTCGAGTTCATCCGCAACGTGCCGCTCGTGCTGCAACTGATGTTCTGGTACTCGGCAGTCCTCGTGCCGCTGCCGGGCCCGCGCGATTCAATCAGGCTTCTCGATATGTTTTTTCTGAACAATCGCGGTCTGTTCGTGCCTTATGCGGTTTTTGGTGAAAATTTCGTTTTTGTTGTGGCCGCTTTTCTGGTCGCGCTTGCTGCAGTGATCACGCTTTATCTTTATGCGCGGCGCAGGCAGGAAAAAGCGGGCGACATTATTCCGTTGACCATCCCTGCACTTGTCATTCTCGTTTCTCTGCCGCTGTGCGCCTATTTCGTGACGGGTGGGCCTGTGACATGGGTGTTTCCGGAACTGCGCGGTTTTAATTTCAGCGGCGGCTCACGCGTTATCCCTGAATTTGTTGCACTGCTGCTGGGCCTTGTTCTTTACACTGCCGCGTTTATTGCCGAAATCGTGCGCGCCGGCATTCAGGCCGTGCCGCGCGGGCAGACGGAAGCCGCGCTTGCGCTCGGCGTCTCGCGACGAAAGACGACAAGCCTCGTCGTCGTTCCGCAAGCACTGCGAATTATTATTCCGCCGCTCACCAGCCAGTATCTCAACCTCATTAAAAACTCTTCGCTTGCCGTCGCTGTCGGGTACCCTGAATTTGTTACCGTCGCCGGCACCATCAACAACCAGACAGGGCAGGCGCTTGAAGTGATCGCCATCACGATGGCGGTTTATCTCTTCCTCAGTCTCAGTACGTCTGCATTCATGAACTGGTACAACGCAAGAATAGCGCTGGTGGAACGATGAGCGGCGAAGACGCGAACAGGCCGTTCGTGCGCGAGGAATTGCTGCCTGCGCTGGCCCCGCCGATGCAATATCGCGGCGTCATTGGCTGGCTGCGTGCGCACCTGTTCATTAATGTCCTGAACAGCGTGCTGACGCTGATCGTGTTCGCTGCCATTATTTATTTCGTTAACGTGATGTGGCACTTCTTCTTCGTGAACGCGACGTTTACAGGCGTTGCGCGCGAGGACTGCCTGCCGAATCCCGGCGCGTGCTACCCCTATCTCAAAGCCAATATGGGGTTTTTCATTTACGCGTTTTATCCCGAACCGGAACGCTGGCGGGTCAATATCGCCGCGCTTTACAGCCTGCTGTCGATCTTAGCCTTGCTGTGGCCATCCTTCCCGTCGCGCAAGCTGTCGGCAGTGAACTTCTTCGTATTGTTGCCTGTCATTGTTTTCTTCCTGCTTTATGGCGGCGTATTCGGTCTGCAGGTTGTGGAAACCTACCAATGGGGCGGGATGATCGTGACGTTTGTCGTCGCGATTACAGGCATCGTTTTCTCATTGCCGCTCGGCATTTTTCTTGCGCTGGGTCGCCGTTCCAAAATGGCCGCGATCCGCATGCTCAGCATTGTGTTCATCGAAGTATGGCGCGGTGTACCGCTTGTGACGGTTCTGTTCATGGCCAGCATCATGCTGCCGCTATTTTTGCCGAGCGATATGTCGCCCGATAAATTGCTGCGCGCGCTGGTCGGCGTCACGCTGTTCTCGTCGGCTTATATGGCTGAAGTGGTGCGCGGCGGTTTGCAGGCCATTCCAAAAGGACAATATGAAGCCGCCTCCGCGCTGGGCCTCAGCTACTGGCAAGGGATGATTTTCATCGTGCTACCGCAGGCGCTGAAAAAAGTCATTCCCGGTATCGTCAACACGTTTATCGGCCTGTTCAAGGATACGTCGCTGGTGTTCATCGTCGGCCTCGTCGATTTCCTGAAAGCGATCGACATGAGCCTCGTGAATCCGAACTGGGCGACGCCGTGGACGCGTTATTCGGGCTATGCTTTCGGCGCGCTGTTTTATTTTATCTGCTGCTGGAGCATGTCGCGTTATTCTGTTTATATGGAAAATCGCCTCAGTGCAGGCGAGAATAAGAAGGTCTAAGGTCATGAGCATGTCAGAAACGAACACGAACGCAGAGCCAATGATCAGGCTGGCAAACGTCAACAAATGGTACGGCGATTTTCATGTGTTGCGCGACATCAACCTGAATGTTGCGAGCGGTGAACGCATCGTGATCTGCGGACCGTCGGGTTCAGGCAAATCGACGATGATCCGCTGCATCAACGGCCTTGAAGAGCATCAGCAGGGTATCATCACTGTCGATGGCATCGAAGTTGCGCACAACCTGAAAAAACTCCATGAAGTGCGCCGCGAGGTTGGCATGGTGTTCCAGCAGTTCAACCTGTTTCCGCATCTGACAGTGATGGAAAACTGCACGCTTGCGCCGATCTGGGTGCGCAAGATGCCAAAAAAGGATGCCGAAATGCTGGCGCGCAAATTCCTCGAGCGCGTGCGTATCCCCGAACAGGCGGATAAATATCCCGGCCAGTTGTCAGGCGGCCAGCAGCAGCGTGTCGCAATTGCGCGTGCGCTTTGCATGAATCCGAAAATCATGCTGTTCGATGAACCGACATCATCGCTCGACCCGGAAATGATCAAGGAAGTGCTCGACACCATGGTCGATCTCGCAGAAAGCGGCATGACAATGCTTGTCGTCACGCACGAAATGGGCTTTGCGCGTCAGGTCGCCGACCGCGTCATCTTCATGGATGAAGGGACAATTCTGGAGCAGAACGAACCGAAGGAATTTTTCGCCAATCCGAAACACGAGCGGACGAAGGCCTTCCTCGCGCAGGTGTTGCATTAATTATTTTATTCAGGCTGCGCTGCGTTCGACAGGGCAATCTTCGCGGGAACCCCATTCGGCCCATGAGCCGTCATAAAGGCTCCAGTTGTCGTAACTGAGAGAGCATAAAGCAAAACAAAGAATGGCCGCCGTGACTGCCGAGCCGCATGTGCTGATGATCGGCTGCGATGGATCGATGCCCGCATTCTTGATAGCGCGGTCCAGCTCATCAAGGTTTTTTAAACGGCCACTGTTTAGAAGTTCGGTATAAGGCAGATTGACGCTGCCCGGGATATGTCCGCTTCTCACGCCGGGGCGCGGCTCTTCCTCGCTGCCGCGAAAGCGAACCGCGGGGCGGGCGTCAACAATTTGCGCGCTTTGATTGTCAATCGCTTTGCGCACCGCAATCAGATCGCTGACCAGTTCAGGATGAAATGCGACTTCGACATCAGAAGCAGGGCGCATGGAATGTCCTGTCTCAAACATATATCCTTCGGCAATCCAGCGCGGCAAACCGCCATCGAGAATATAACTTTTAAGCCCGTAGGCACGTAGCATCCACCACACACGCGCAGCGTTAAAAAAACCCTGCTGTTCGTAAATAATGATCGTGCTGTCTTTGTTCACGCCTAAAGTGCGCAGATGTTTTGTCATCTGTTCAGGATTAGGCAGCATATGCGGCAAAGGATTGGATGTATCCTTGATGACATTGACGTCGAACAGTCCCGCGCCGGGAATATGTCCGTACAGATAAACCTGGGTAATGTCCGTTGTGTCGGTCGGTAAAACCCACGAGCCATCGAAAATCATCAGGTTGTCGAGATGCTCCGCCACCCAATCCGGTTCGACAAGATAGGGCGATGTATCTGGTTTTTGCGGCGGATGCAGGATCATGGCCATTCCTTGTGTAATTGCGAGCGCTAGCGAAGCAATCTATTCCACAATTCTGGAAAATTAAAGAATAGATTGCTTCGTACCCAAATCGGTATACGATTTAGGCTAATTATTTTTCCAATATCGGTGGGCCGATATTAGTGCTCACAATGACAGAATAATGTTATGAAAAAAATCATCTGGATTACCGGTGCCTCCACTGGTATCGGCCATGCGCTGGCGCTGGAAATGGCGGCGCGCGGGTATACCGTGTGCGCGACCGCGCGCTCGGCCGACAAGCTTGCCGCGCTCTCGGTGCATTCTGACATTCACGCTTATGCTGGCGATGTACGCAATTTTGACGATATGAAAACGATCGTGAGTGCCATCGAGGCCGCGCACGGGCCAATCGAGATTGCGGTGCTGAATGCGGCGATCTACCAATTGACGAATGCCATCCCGTTCGAGCGGGAAAAATATATTGCGCAAATAGAGACGAACCAGATCGGTGTCATCAACGGTCTTGCAGCGCTGCTGCCACGCATGGAAGAGCATAAAAGAGGCGCGGTATGGGTCGTGGGGTCCGTTGCCGGATTTGGCGGCCTGCCGACAGCTGCCGCTTATGCCAGCACGAAAGCAGCGCTGATCAACATGGTACAGTCTTTAAAGTTCGATCTCGATAAGCGCGGCATCCATATCGGCATTATCAACCCGGGCTTTGTCGATACACCTTTGGTCTCCGGCAACAGGTTCAAAATGCCTTTCATCATGCCGCCGGAAAAAGCTGCAAAAATTATTGCCGATGGCATGGCGAAAAGAAAATTCGAAATCACATTCCCGCGCCGTTTTTCATGGATGATCAAGTTCGGTAGCAATTTGCCTTACGCCCTGTATTTTCCGATAATCAAAATGGTTTCAAAATGGAGTGGGCGAGAGTGATCAGGCCGCGCGCGTATCCTTATATGCGCTGAGTGCGCGGGTGCGCGCCGCGTCATGGTCGACAATCGGTTTGGGGTAGGTTTTGCCAAGCTCGATTCCTGCTTCTTCCAGAATATTTTCCGGCGCAATCCAGGGCTGGTGAAGATATTTGTTCGGCAGGTTTTTCAGCTCCGGCACAAAGCGGCGCACATAATCACCCTTCGGGTCGAATTTCACGCCTTGCAAGATCGGATTGAAAACGCGGAAATAGGGCGAGGCATCAGCGCCGCTGCCAGCCACCCATTGCCAACTGGCGGCGTTGTTCGCGGGGTCGGCATCGACCAGCGTATCCCAGAACCATTGCTCCCCGTCGCGCCAGTCGATCAACAGGTGTTTGATGAGAAAAGATGCCACCACCATGCGCACGCGGTTATGCATCCAACCTGTTTCCCAAAGCTGGCGCATGCCCGCATCGACAATCGGGTAACCGGTGAGGCCGCGCTGCCATTGTTTGAGCGCGGTATTAGTAGTGCGCCATTTGAAATCGTCAAAGCGTGGCTGGAAATTTTTCGTCGCGAGGTCAGGATAATGATAAAGCAGCGCATAGGAAAATTCGCGCCAGCCAAGCTCCTTGCAGAAAATCTCGACATCTTTTTGGCTTGCGTCCGTTTCACCGCTTTCGCGCGCGGTGCGCACCGTATGGTAAAGCTGCAAGGGGGAGATTTCACCAAAGCGCAGATAGGGCGACATTTGCGATGTGTTGTCGAGGTCGGGCCGGTCGCGCAGCTCGGCATAACCTTTCAGACCCTTGTGCAAAAATTTTGTGAGGCGCGCCTGCGCGCCTTTTTCGCCCGGCGTAAAAACCTTGCCGAAGCCTTTTGACCAGTCCGGTTTTGTAGGCAACAGTTTCCAATCTTCGAGTTTGTCTGAATCAAATGTACCGCTCGCGCCTTTCAGGGCAGGCGCGCGCTGCGGCGGTTCGGTGCGGA
>JAZKID010000125.1:12012-15795 GCA_040385045.1 Pseudomonadota bacterium
CGGGCGACGGCAGGCTGCGGCAAGTCCGCCAGAAGGGCGTGAAAACCTTGAACGCCTCGCCGGACTTGTTGAGATTTTTCCACGGCTCCTGCAACAGCGACGTATTGAAGCTCTGCGCGTCGATACCCTGTTCATGCAGCCATGTCTTTATCAGTTCATCGCTGATGCGTTCGGCTTTGGCGTAGCGACGCCCCCACGCCATGCCTGCGGGCTGCAGAACTTTCACAAGGTCGCGGATTATTTTTTCAGCCTTGCCCCGCCGTAAAATCAGCGGCACTTTTTTAGTCTTCAGGCTGTCCTGCAAGCTTTTCAGCGAATGGTGCAGCCACCAGCGCGAAGCGCCGCCCATGCCGCGAAAATCCGTAGTTTCCTCGTCAAGGATATAAAGCGCAATAAGCGGGTGGCCGGAAGCATTTGCGTGCCGCAGTCCGGCATTGTCGCCAAGGCGCAGGTCGTTGCGAAACCAGTAGATAAAAGGCGCGCTCATGCCCTGTTTTGGCTGAAAAGCGCCGCAGGCTCAATCAAAAACCCTTTCAAACCAGTGGATTTGCGCTTTTGCCCCAGCGCAGCTAAGACAATTTCATAAACGATTTGAAGGCTTTCTCAGATGTCCTGGTCCCCCGCGTCATGGCGGAAAAAACCTGTTGTGCAGATGCCCGACTATCCAGATGCAAAACTGCTTCAGGATGTCGAGCACGAGCTTAGCTCTTATCCGCCGCTGATCTTCGCGGGCGAATGCCGCGAGCTTGAGGCGCATCTCGCGGATGTCTGCGACGGCAAGGCGTTTCTACTGCAGGGCGGCGACTGCGCCGAAAGTTTCGAAGAGCACGGTCCCAACAATATCCGCGATTTCTTCCGCGTATTTTTGCAGATGTCGGTGGTGCTGACTCATGAAGCCTTGCTGCCTGTCGTCAAGGTTGGCCGTATTGCCGGGCAGTTTGCCAAGCCGCGTTCATCCGCTGATGAAACCCTGAACGGCACCAGCCTGCCAAGTTACCGCGGTGATATCGTCAACGGTTCAGAATTCACCGCCGACGTGCGCATGCCGAACCCGAAGCGGCAACTGCATGCCTATCGTCAATCAGCCGCAACGCTGAACTTCGTACGCGCGCTCGCGACCGGCGGTTATGCCAGCCTTGCGAATGTGCACAAATGGATGCTCGATTTCGTCGAGGCATCGCCGAAATGGCTGGAAGTGACGGGCCGCATCGAAAAATCGATTGGCTTCATGCAGGCTTGCGGTATCGACCCGAACTATCACCCCGAAATGAAGGTGACGGATTTTTACACCAGCCATGAAGCCTTGTTGCTGGGATATGAAGAAGCGCTGACACGGCAGGATTCAACGCAAAAAGATTATCCGTGGGTCGCGACATCCGGTCATATGTTGTGGATTGGCGATCGCACACGCCAGCTTGATGGCGCACATGTAGAATTTTGCAGCGGCATTCTCAACCCCGTCGGCATCAAGTGCGGGCCAAGTCTTGCGCCGGACGAACTGGTGCAGATCATCAGGAAAATCAATCCGGCCAATCGCAAGGGGCGCATCACGCTCATCTGCCGCTTTGGTGCGGAGCATGTGAAAGAAAAATTGCCACCGCTGGTTCAGGCCGTGCAAAAAGCCGGGCTAAACGTCATCTGGTCGTGCGACCCGATGCATGGCAACACCATCAGCGTTAACGGCCGCAAGACGCGCCCGTTCGATAAAATCATGGCGGAACTTGAAGGCTTTTTTGCCGTTCATCGCCAGCTTGGCACATGGCCGGGCGGCGTGCATCTTGAAATGACAGGCAAGAACGTCACCGAATGCACGGGCGGCGTTGCGGGCGTGCAGGACGACGAGCTTGGTCTCAATTACAACACGGCATGCGATCCGCGCCTGAATGCCACACAGGCGCTGGATCTTTCTTTCCGTCTTGCCGACATGCTGAAGGGCAGATCCTGATGTTCAAAAAAATCCTGATTGCCAATCGCGGTGAAATTGCCTGCCGGATTATCCGCTCCGCGAAAAAGATGGGCATTCAAACCGTCGCGGTATATTCCGATGTCGATCGCGACGCGATGCATGTGCAGCTCGCCGATGAAGCTTATAACATCGGTCCGGCGCCGGCTTCTGAATCGTATCTTGTTATCGAAAAGATTATCGAGGCTTGCAAGGCGACGGGCGCGGAAGCCGTGCACCCGGGCTACGGCTTTTTGTCGGAGCGAGAAGCGTTCGCGCAAGCACTTTCTAAGGCTGGTATCGTTTTCATCGGCCCGAACACTGTCGCGATCGCGGCGATGGGCGACAAGATCGAAAGCAAGAAGGCAGCCGCCAAGGCGAATGTGTCGACTGTGCCCGGGCACCTCGGTGATATCGCCGATACGAAAGCGGCTTTGAAAATTGCACAGGAGGTCGGCTATCCTGTGATGATCAAGGCCTCCGCAGGCGGCGGCGGCAAGGGTATGCGCATCGCGTACAACGATACGGAAGTGCAGGAAGGTTTTTCGCTCGCCAAGTCGGAAGCGAAATCGTCGTTCGGCGACGACCGCGTCTTCATCGAGAAATTCATTGAGAATCCACGCCATATCGAAATTCAGATTCTCGGCGACAAGCACGGCAATATAATTTATCTTGGCGAGCGCGAATGTTCGATCCAGCGCCGCAATCAGAAAGTGATTGAGGAAGCACCATCGCCGCTGCTCGATGAAGCGACGCGTAAAAAAATGGGCGAGCAGGCCGTCGCGCTGGCCAATGCTGTCGGCTACGACAGCGCAGGCACGGTCGAATTTGTTGCCGGGCAGGACAAGAGTTTTTATTTCCTCGAAATGAACACGCGGTTGCAGGTTGAGCATCCTGTCACGGAAATGATCACTGGCGTCGATCTCGTCGAATGGATGATCCGCATTGCAGCGGGCGAAAAACTCACCGTCAAGCAAAGTGACGTGAAGCTGAACGGCTGGGCGATCGAGAGCCGCATCTATGCGGAAGATCCGTATCGCAGCTTCCTGCCGTCGATCGGCCGCCTCAGCACTTATGAACGGCCGCAGCAGAAAGATATCAGCATAGGCACTCTGCGCATCGATGACGGTGTCGAAGAGGGGTCGAACATCTCGCTCTATTACGATCCGATGATCGGCAAGATGGTTACGCATGCGGCGACGCGTGAAGAAGCAATTGCGGCACAGGCGGCGGCGCTCGATGCTTATGTCATCAGCGGCATCGCGCACAACATTCCGTTTCTGTCGGCTGTCATGCATCATCCGCGCTTTAAAAGCGGCAAGATTTCAACATCTTTCATCAAGGATGAATTTCCGGACGGTTTCCAGTATTTCGAGCCGCCTCAGGAAAAATTCATCCAGCTCGCAGCTATTGCTGCCGCTATCGACAATCTTTCCAACGAGCGGCGCATGCGCATCAGCGGTCGTCTCAGCGGACGCGGCTATGCTTTCCCGCCGCGTCGCGTCGTCGTTTCCGGTGAGCAGTCGCTTGATATCGAAATTACCGCGCTGGGCCGTGAAACCACGATCAGCGTCGTCGATAAAAACGGAAACGAGCAAAAAAAGCTCACGCTGGTTTCGGAATGGAACCCGGGCGACAAGGTCTGGCGCGGTACAATTGACGGCCAGCGAGCCAGCGCTATGGTACAGCCGATTAAAAACGGCTGGCGTCTCGGCAGTGCTGGTTACGATATCAAAGCTTTTGTTTTCACCGCGCGTGAGGCCGAACTTTACAAGCTGATGCCGAAACAGGACGACGCGCTGAGCCGCAAGGCGATCATTTGTCCGATGCCGGGCCTCGTG
>JAZKID010000126.1:0-5199 GCA_040385045.1 Pseudomonadota bacterium
ATGCAAGTTCGCCCGGCATCGACCTGATCATGCCGGATATTCGCTTTATCGAACAAGAACGGAAATCGGTCGTCGGCCTCGTACTCACGCATGCGCACGAAGATCATTATGGCGCCGTGCTCGATCTCGTACCGCGCATCAATTGCAAAGTTTATGCAACGCAATTTACCGGCGCTCTCTTGCAGGCAAAAGCGGCGGAAGACAGTAAAGCTACGCCGGAAATCATCGTCGTGCAGAGCAGAAGCACATTAAAACTCGGTCCGTTCGAGGTCACGTTTTTGCCCGTCGCGCATTCCATTCCGGAAAGCCACGCGCTTGGCATCGTCACGCCTGCGGGACGCATCATCCATACAGGCGACTGGAAAATCGACCCGACGCCGCCGCTCGGCGATGCGACGGATTTGAATGCATTCGCTGAATTTTCAAAAAGCGGCGTCGATGTCCTGATCGGCGATTCAACCAATGCCCCGCGTGAAGGGCGTTCGCCATCTGAAAAAGAAGTTGCGGCCAATCTCACGAAAATTATCAAGTCGGCGAAAAACCGTGTCGCCGTCACACTGTTCGCGTCCAACATCGCGCGCATCCATTCGATTGCCGAAGCGGCGCAAGCGGCGGGCCGCAGCGTCGTGCTGTTCGGCCGCTCGCTGCATCGGAACGTGGCGGTCGCGAAGGAATGCGGCTATCTGCAGGACCTGCCGCCATTCCTCGATATGGATATGTACGGCCAGCTGCCGCGCGGCAATATCGTCACGATCATGACAGGCAGTCAGGGTGAGGCGCGGTCTGCACTGGCACGTGTTGCGCGCCGCAATCATCCGCATGTTCATCTTGCCAAGGGTGATGAAGTGATTTTTTCATCGCGGACAATTCCGGGCAACGAAAAAGCCGTCGGCGCGGTTGTGAACGGCCTCGTGCGGCAGGGCGTGCATGTCATCACCAGCGACACGCATCTTGTGCACGTTTCCGGCCATCCGCGCGTCGAGGAGATCAAGGATCTTTACAATGTCGTGAAACCGAAAGCGCTTATCCCCGTTCACGGCGAGCCGTATCATTTGCAGGCCCATGCCGAGCTTGGACAAAAACTCGGCATTCCGCACACACTCATCATCGAAGACCGCCAGCTGGTGCGCCTCACACCCGCGCCGCCCACTGTCGTTGACGATGATGTACCGGGTGGACGTCTTTATAAAGACGGCCAGCTTTTGTTGCCGGAAGAAGATTCAACCTTGGCCGAGCGCCGCCGCCTGATGTTTGCAGGCGTCATCAGCCTTGCATTCGCTGTGACGGACAAGGGCGAACTTGCCTCCGATATCGATATCGCTCTTACAGGCGTGCCAAAGGAAGGTATTTCAGGCGACGATATGTATGATGTGGTCGGCGGCGCTGTCGAGGAAACGTTCCGTAGCCTGCCGAAACCGAAACGCCGCAATTTCGAAAGCCTGCGAGAGGCCGTCATGCGCTCGGTGCGCGGCGCGGTTGAGCAGGAATGGGGCAAAAAGCCCTGGGTTGAAGTGCATATTGTCAGCATTTGAAATTGGGTCTAAAAAGAATTTCGACATTTTATGGAGGTGAATATGCCTGAAGTGACTTATACCAGTAAAGACTTTGTTGCGCCGACAACTGTCGTGCCTGATGCAAAAAATGCAAAATGGAAAGAAGCTGTCGGCTTCTATTTCGATAAAGATAAAAAAGATGGAACAAGCATAGCTGAATCTGAATCTGGCATTGCGGCTTGGGAAGCAAATACCAAGAAAATGTTTTCAGCCTGGAAGACTGATGAAAAGCTGGAAGATTATGAAATTCAGTACAATCTTCAACTGGCACGCAACGAAGCCCTCAAAAATAATAATGATGAGCTCGCAAATTATTATTTAGCTGCGTTGAATAATTACAACAGCGAAAAGAAATAAAAATTTATGCTTGAGACGGCAGGTTTGAAAGTATGATCGGCCGTCTCAACCATGTCGCCATTGCCGTGCCGGATCTTGCGGCAGGCATGAAGGCTTACCAGAATCTTCTCGGTGCGAGCGTGTCTGAACCGCTTCCGCAGCCGGAACATGGCGTGACGGTTGTCTTCATCGCGTTGCCGAACACGAAAGTGGAACTGATCACACCGCTCGGTGAGAATTCACCCATCGAGGGATTTCTGAAACGCAACCCGATGGGCGGCATCCATCACATCTGTTATGAAGTGGACGACATCATTGCCGCGCGCGATTATTTGAAGTCGGAAGGTGTGCAGGTGCTGGGCGACGGAAATCCGAAAATCGGTGCGCACGGCAAGCCGGTCCTTTTTCTTCATCCGAAAGACATGCTAGGCACGCTGATCGAACTTGAGCAGGCCTAATTTACAGGCTCCGTAGCGGGCGGGTTCTTTGAAAAAGCTGCGCTGCCCGCCGATGCCAGAATAATAAACGAGATCGCCGTCCATTGCTGCACGTTCAATATTTCCTGAAGCAGGATGAGGCCCGACAATGCGGCGAGTGCAGGCTCGAGGCTCATCAGAATGCCGAACGTTTTTGCGGGCAGTCTTTGCAGCGCAATCATTTCCAGTGAATAAGGCAAAGCGCTTGAGAGCGCGCCGACGAGAATTCCCGTCAGCAGGATAACCGGCGTGAACATGTTGAAATCGATATGGCTCGCGCCGACGGGTGACACAAGACACGCAGCAACAATAATTCCAAGCGCGACAGGCCGCGCACCTTTGACAGTACGCCCCGCTTTCTGCCCGAAGATAATATACAACGCCCAGCAGACTGCAGCGATGGAAATATAGAAAAGACCTAACGGGTCAAGCGCGCTCCCGCCATGAATCGGCAACAACAGTGCAATGCCGACGGTAGCGAGAAGCGCCCAGAAAAAATCCAGCATGTTTCGCGAAGCCAGAAGCGCAACGGCCAGCGGGCCGGTGAATTCAATCGCGACGGCGATGCCGAGCGGGATGGTTTTCAGCGCTATGTAAAAGAACAGGTTCATCATGCCCATCGCCGCGCCGTAGCAGATGACAAGACCGATCTCGCGTCTTGTCAGTGCGCCGCGCCACGGGCGAAAGACAATGGACATCAGAACGGCGGAAAAGAACAGCCTTTGCGCCGCCATGCCCTGCGCGCCAAAAAGAGCAAAAAGCTGTTTCGCCAAAGCGGCGCCCACCTGAAAACACGCCATCGCCAAAATCAGCAGGGCGATGGCTGTCAGGCGCGGATGAGAATGGAGCAAAGTTCGAAACGGCATGATGCGGCTTGTGAAAGGGCGGACGAAGCATGTAAACAGAAAGCGTCTAGAAAGAAAACCGAACCATGTCATGGCCCATTCTCATCGGTCTCTATTTCATCCTGTGGTGGACGATCCTGTTCGCCGTTTTGCCATGGGGCGTAACCAGCCAGCATGAAGCCGAAGATATTGTGCCGGGCTCCGATCCCGGTGCTCCGGTGAAGCCGATGCTGCTGAAAAAGGCGCTCTGGACCTCAATGGCCACAGCGATCTTGGTCGGCGTCATCTATCTTGCCGTGACATATCGCCTGATATCGGTTTAGGTAAACACTGGAATCAACACAGATTTATCATCATGCGCCTGTCCCGTTATTTTCTTCCCATTCTCCGCGATACGCCCAAAGAGGCGGAAATCGTTTCGCATCGTCTGATGCTGCGCGCGGGCATGATCCGCCAGGAATCATCCGGCATTTATTCGTGGCTGCCGCTCGGCTATCGCGTGCTGCAAAGAATCGAGCAGATTATCCGCGAGGAGCAGGATCGCTCCGGCGCCATCGAACTGAAAATGCCGACCATCCAGTCGGCCGATCTGTGGCGGCAAAGCGGGCGCTACGATGATTACGGGAAGGAGATGCTGCGCATCACCGACCGTCATGAGCGCGAAATGCTTTACGGCCCGACGAATGAGGAAATGATCACCGATATTTTCAAAAGCGGTGTTCAGTCTTATAAAGATTTGCCGCGCAATCTGTATCACATCCAGTGGAAATTCCGCGATGAAGTGCGCCCGCGTTTCGGCGTGATGCGTTCGCGCGAATTTTTAATGAAGGATGCCTACTCGTTCGATATCGACGAAGCAGGCGCGCGCCATTCGTATAATAAAATGTTTGCGGCTTACTTGCGCACGTTCAAGCGCATGGGCCTTCAGGCGATCCCGATGCGCGCAGATACAGGGCCGATCGGCGGCGATCTCAGCCATGAATTCATCATTCTTGCCAGCACGGGCGAGAGCGAAGTGTTTTGTCATAAAAACTTTCTCGAATTTCCGGCACCGCCTGAAAATATCGATTTCGATGATCGCGTCGCGTTGCAAACGATCTTCGATCAATGGACATCGCTCTATGCCGCAACGTCCGAAATGCATGATGCGGGCGCATTCGGAAAAGTCGCCGAGGCTGATCGCGTCAGCGCGCGCGGCATCGAGGTCGGGCATATTTTCTATTTTGGCACGAAATATTCCGAACCGATGGGTTGCCGCGTCACCGGGCCGGACGGCAATATGATTCCGCTTGAAATGGGGTCTTACGGCATCGGCCCGTCGCGTGTGGCCGCGGCGATCATCGAGGCCAGCCATGATGATAACGGCATCATCTGGCCGGACAGTGTCGCACCGTTCGATGTTGCATTGCTGAATTTGAAAGCGGGCGATGCCGCAACGGATGCCGCCTGCGACAAGGCTTATCAGGCACTGACGAAAGCCGGCAAAACGGTTCTTTATGACGACACGAATGAACGGCCCGGCGGTAAATTCGCGACAGCAGATCTCATCGGCCTGCCGTGGCAGCTGGTCGTTGGTCCGAAAGGTTTGGCAGAAGGCAAGATCGAGCTGAAGCGCCGCGCAACAGGCGAGAAGCAAAGCCTTTCGCTTGATGAAGCTTTAGGAAAGCTCGGCGCGTGAGCGCAGATTTAAAACCAGCCCGCGCTTTCGCGCCGTTCGAATGGCTGATCGCCAGCCGTTATCTGCGCGCGCACCGTAAAGAGGGTGCGATTTCCGTGATCGCAGGGTTTTCCTTCCTCGGCATCATGCTGGGTGTTGCAACGCTGATTATTGTCATGGCGGTCATGAACGGTTTTCGCAAAGAACTGTTCGAAAAAATTCTCGGCGTGAATGGTCATGTTCTCATTCAGCCCATCGACATGCCCCTGACGGATTATCTGCAGCTCATCCCCCAATTTCAGGCGACACCGGGTGTACGCAGCGTGATCCCG
>JAZKID010000126.1:5209-14099 GCA_040385045.1 Pseudomonadota bacterium
TGATGAAGACCTGATGCAGCTGCCGTCCGTCGCGCAAAACATCAAGATGGGCACGCTCGAAAATTTCAGTACGCAACGTGGCGTCGCGATCGGCAAGCGTCTCGCGAGCACGCTTGGCGTCTTGGCGGGTGACTCTGTGAAGCTGATTTCACCCGATGGCCCGCGCACGCCGTTCGGACAAACACCGCGCTCGAAAATTTATCCGGTAGTGGCCGTGTTCGAAATCGGCATGTCGGAACTCGATAATATCGTCGTCTTCATGCCGCTTGATGAAGCGCAGGCTTTTTTCAACCAACCGGGGCGTGTCACGGCGATCGAGCTTTACCTGAACAATCCCGACGATATCGACATGGTGCGGCAGAAGCTGAATGAAAATCTTCAGCGTCAGCTTTATTTCACCGACTGGCGGCAGCGCAATTCAACCTTCTTCAACGCCTTGCAGGTTGAGCGCAACGTGATGTTCCTGATCCTGACGCTGATCGTGCTGGTCGCGGCGCTGAATATTATTTCCGGACTCACCATGCTTGTGAAAGATAAATCGCACGATATTGCTGTGCTGCGCACGATGGGTGCGCGTCGTGGTGTTATTCTGCGCATCTTCCTGATTACCGGCGCATCGATCGGTGTCACAGGAACACTGGCGGGGCTGCTGCTTGGCACGCTGGTCTGCAACAATATCGACGGCATCAAGAATTTTATTTCCTATCTCACAGGCAATGATCTTTTTTCGCCGGAACTTTATTTTCTCGCGCATCTGCCTGCCGATATGAATGTTGGCGAGGTGACGGCCGTCGTGCTGATGGCGCTGACGCTCTCGTTCCTTGCCACGCTTTATCCCGCCTGGCGCGCAGCGAAGCTCGATCCCGTTGAGGCGTTGCGCTATGAGTGACGCGGTATTGGTTCTCAAAGATATTCGCCGCACCTATAATAAGGGTGTGGCAGCGCTTCATGTGCTGAAGAGCGCATCGCTTGAGCTGAAAGCGGGTGAACTTGTTGCGCTTGTCGCGCCGTCCGGTGCGGGCAAGTCGACGCTGCTTCATGTCGCCGGTCTTCTCGAAAAGCCGGATGGCGGCGATGTGTCTGTTCAGGGCAAATCGACACTCGGTCTGAACGACAGGCAGCGTACGCAGCTGCGCTCCGGCACGATGGGCTTCATCTACCAGTTCCATCACCTGCTGCCGGAATTCTCCGCCCTTGAAAATGTCGTGCTGCCGCAGCTGATCGCGGGGGTCGATAGAAAGCGCGCGAGGGCGCGGGCCGAACAGTTGCTGGGTAGCCTTGGCTTGGCTGCACGTCTCGAACACCGCCCATCTGAAATGTCCGGCGGTGAACAGCAGCGCGTCGCTATTGCGCGTGCGTTGGCGAATGCGCCGCTCGTGCTGCTGGCCGACGAGCCGACCGGCAATCTCGATGTCAAAACCTCCGAGGGTGTTTTCGAGGCACTTGTTGCCACCGCGCGGAACGCAGGATTGGCCGCCTTGATCGCAACGCATAACCTTGAACTTGCCAAACGGATGGACAGGGCACTGACGCTTTTTGACGGCGAAGTCCGTCCGTACACGTTCTCTTAACCGCTTTTTCCACCTCGTTGCGGATATCGCCATCATGGCGCTTGACGTGAGAACAAAAAGAGAACATATAGATTTCCCGAAGCAAATATATGAGGTCGAACATGCTGAAAGCTACCCTTGAACACGCCATGGCCTTTGTCTCCGTCGGCCTGTTTGTCGCCGTCCTCAGTGCATGGTGCAGTGTTTTTGCCTGACGTTGTCCCAAGCCATCCACAAGCGCCATGCGCGACAAGATGATCTATGCGGGAGAACCGGCTAGGGTGCGAGCCATCGGAGACATGATGGCAGGACCAGGCTTCATCCACTTGCGGGCGCACTCAAGCTATTCGCTGCTTGAAGGCGCAATCCCGATCGCGCGCCTTGTGGCGTTGGCAGAGCAGGACAAGCAGCCGGCCCTGGCCCTGACGGATAGTGGCAACCTGTTCGGCGCCCTCGAATTTTCGGAAAAAGCGGCAAGCTACGGTGTCCAGCCGATTATGGGCCTCGATTTCGCGCTTTCGCATTCTCATGGCGTCTCGCGGCGCGAAAAACTGAAAACGGAAGCGCCGCGCCTGCTTGCGCTCGCAAAAGATGATCCGGGTTATCGCAACCTGATGGCGTTAACCACAAAAGGCTTCATGCGCTCGGGCGGTGATGCAAAACCGGTTATTCCGCTTGAACTCCTCGCAGAACATAATGAAGGCATCATCCTTTTAACCGGTGGCGCCAAAGGTCCTGTCGGCGAGCTGCTGCAACTCAATGCGCCGGAAGAGGCGCAAGCGTTACTTGAGGATTTGGCGAAACTTTTTCCGCAAAATCTTTATGTCGAAATCCAGCGGCATGGGTTGCCGGTTGAAACTGAAATCGAACCCCAACTCCTCGATCTCGCATACAAGCTTGCGCTGCCGATTGTCGCTACAAATTCAATTTTCTTTGCCGAGACGCAGGACTTTGAAGCCCATGATGCGCTTTTGTGCATCGCGGGCGGGCGCTATGTTGCGGAAGAAGAGCGCGTACAGCTGACGCCGGAATTTCGCTTCAAAACGCGCGACGAAATGGCGGCGCTGTTTTCAGATTTGCCCGAAGCGTTGCAAAGTACTGTCGAGATTGCGCGGCGTTGCGCCTATCGTCCGCGGACGCGTGCACCAATCCTGCCGCGCTTTGCATCTGAAAAAACAGCCGACCGCGATGCGGCCGAAGGCGTGCTGCTACGCAATATGGCGCAGGAAGGTTTGCAGCGCCGTATTAAACAGCATGGTTTGTCATCCAGCCTGAGTCAGAAAGATTATGAAGACCGTCTGGCTTTCGAGCTGAACGTGATCGAAGGGATGAAATATCCCGGCTACTTTCTGATCGTTTCGGACTTTATCCGCTGGGCGAAAGCACAGAACATTCCTGTCGGCCCCGGCCGCGGCTCGGGCGCGGGCTCGCTCGTGGCCTATGCGCTCGACATTACCGATCTTGATCCGCTGCGTTTCGGCCTGCTGTTCGAACGCTTCCTGAATCCCGAGCGCGTTTCGATGCCGGACTTCGATATCGATTTCTGTCAGGAGCGGCGTGAAGACGTCATTCATTATGTGCAGGAAAAATACGGCCGCGATCAGGTTGCGCAGATCATTACTTTCGGCTCCATGCAGGCACGCGGCGTGCTGCGAGATGTCGGGCGCGTTCTCGAAATGCCCTACGGGCAGGTCGATAAACTGACAAAGCTCGTGCCGTTCAATCCGGCCAACCCGGTCGATCTGCGGCAGGCGGTCGCATCAGAACCAAAACTCCAGCAGGCCGCCGAAGAGGAGCCGATCGTCAAACGCCTTCTCGATATCGCCCTCAAGTTGGAAGGTCTTTTCCGTCACGCATCCACGCATGCGGCCGGTATCGTCATCGGTGACCGCCCCTTAAGCGAGCTTGTCCCGCTTTATCGCGACCCGAAATCCGATATGCCGGTCACGCAGTTCAATATGAAATGGGTGGAGCAGGCCGGTCTCGTCAAATTCGACTTTCTCGGTTTGAAAACGCTCACGCTTTTGCAAAAAGCAGTTGAGCTTTTGAAACAGCGCGGTGTCGAGGTTGACCTCAACACTCTGCCGCTCGATGATAAAAAAACCTACGACATGCTTGCGCGCGGCGAAACCGTGGGCGTGTTCCAGCTGGAAAGCTCCGGCATGCGCAAGGCGATCGCCGATATTATTCCAGATCGTTTCGAAGATATCATCGCGCTCGTCGCGCTTTATCGCCCGGGCCCGATGGCGAATATTCCAGTGTATGGCTGGCGCAAGCAGGGAAAAGAAAAACCGGATTACATTCACCCGCTGCTTGAGCCGATCCTGAAAGAAACGTACGGCATTATCGTTTATCAGGAGCAGGTGATGCAGGCAGCGCAGACGCTCGCCGGTTATTCGCTCGGCGAAGCCGATCTGCTGCGCCGTGCGATGGGTAAAAAAATCCGTGAGGAAATGCGCAAGCAGCAGACGCGTTTCGTGTCGGGCGCAACCGAACGTGGTCTCAAAAAAGCGCATGCGGAAAGTATCTTCGATCTGCTCGCCAAATTCGCCGATTACGGTTTCAACAAAAGTCACGCCGCTGCTTACGCGCTCGTTGCCTATCAAACGGCTTATCTGAAAGCGAATTATCCGGTGGAATTCATGGCCGCATCAATGACGCTCGACAGCCATGATACGGACAAGCTCGCTGACATGCGTGAGGAGGCGAAGCGCCTTGGCATCGATGTGCATCCGCCTGACATTAATTTGTCGCACACTGAATTCGCCGTGAGCGGCAATACGATTTATTATGCGCTCTCGGCCTTGAAAGGGATGGGCCGCGCTGCGTCTGAAGATATCGTGGGCGCACGGGGCGATGCGCCGTTCAAATCGCTCGATGATTTCGTTCAGCGCCTTCCATCGAAAACGCTTAACAAGCGCATGGTCGAATGTCTCGCTGCCGCCGGTGCATTCGACAGGCTGGAGCTTTCGCGGGCACGCCTATTTGCCGGTGTCGATGCCATTCTCGGCGCTGCTAATGAGGCGGCATCCGCACGTGAAGGCGGACAGGGCATGCTGTTTACAGGTGCCGTTGAAATGCAGGGCGTAATGCTGCCGCAGCTCGATGAATGGCTGCCGACGGAACGTTTGCAACATGAACATGCGGCGGTCGGTTTTTATTTTTCCGGCCATCCACTTGATGATTATGGCGCAGTCTTGCAGCGCATGCGTGTTCAGCCTTATGCCGATTTCTGCCGTGCTGTTCAGGCCGGTGCAACGGCAGGGCGATTAGCAGCGAGCGTCATTTATAAACAGGAAAAACGCACCAAATCCGGCAATAAGATCGGCATTCTCGGCCTGTCGGATCCGTCGGGCAGTTTTGAAATCGTCTGTTTCCAGGATTTGCTGACAGCTGTTCGCGATATTCTTGAGCCCGGCACGCCCATCCTGATTCAAGTTGGTGCGGAAATGCAGGGTGACGAAGTCCGCATCCGCGCTCATGCGATCGAGCCGCTCGACAAGGCCGCCTCGAAAATCAAAAAAGGTTTGCGGGTTTTCTTCTCCGAAGAAACGCCGGTCGAACAGCTCGCGCGCCGCATGCCGCAAAAAGGCGAGGGCGAAGTGTCGTTTGTCCTGAAGCTTGACGGCGGCTCGCAGGAGATCGAAATCCGCCTGCCGGGCGGCTATTCCATCACCCCGCAAACTGCCGGTGCCCTTAAAGCGGTACCGGGCATTCTCGAAGTGCAAGATTTGTAAGCTATTTTAATGGCTTATTGGGGCTTGCCGAATGCGGCGGCTTCGATTATCTAGTTCCTATCACACATGTGAGCCGGGTGCGGCAGGTTTCCTGCAGCGTCTCTTTATGGTGCCGGATGTTCCGGTGAAGGCTCGCAGAGGAATAACCACGAGGAGACTAAACAATGGCTTTGCCAGAACTTTCCATGCGCCAGCTTTTAGAAGCGGGCGTTCACTTCGGCCACCAATCGCATCGCTGGAACCCGAAAATGGGCCCGTTCCTGTACGGCGTCCGCAACGGCATTCACATTATCGACCTGTCGCAGACAGTACCCATGATGTACCGCGCACTGCAGGTCGTGTCCGACACGGTTTCCCGCGGCGGCCGCGTGCTGTTCGTTGCAACCAAGCGTCAGGCGCAGGACGCCATCGCGCAGGCTGCCAGAAACTGCGGCCAGTTTTATGTTAACCGCCGCTGGCTCGGTGGTACGCTGACGAACTGGAAAACGGTCTCGAATTCGATCGCGCGTCTCAAAAAACTCGAAGAACTTCTTGCCGGTGAAGCGCAAGGCTTCAAGAAGAGAGAGCGTCTCGCTTTGCAGCGCGAACTCGATAAATTGAAAACAGGTCTCGGCGGGATCGCGAATATGGGCGGCGTGCCGGAGCTGATTTTCGTCATCGATACCAACAAGGAAGAAATCGCCATTCAGGAAGCCAAGCGTCTTGGTATTCCGGTTATTGCGGTTGTTGACAGCAACTCGACGCCTGATGGCATCACGTTCCCGATCCCGGGCAATGACGATGCTGGCCGCGCGATCAGCTTCTATTGCGATATGATCACGAAGGCCGTGCTGAACGGCATTGAGCGCGGACAAAGCGGCGCGGGTGCAGATCTCGGCGCAAGCGAAACGCCGGCTGCAGAAGAAGCGGCTGTTGCCTGACATTTGGTGCGGCGCAAAGCCGCACCTATCTATCTTATTCAAGAAACACGTATTCAGTTCCAAAGAGGTTTGAAATGACAAACGTAACCGCAGGCATGGTGAAAGAACTGCGCGACAAATCCGGCGCAGGCATGATGGATTGCAAGGCCGCACTGGCGGAATCCAATGGTGATGTCGAGCAGGCGATTGACTGGCTTCGCAAGAAAGGCCTCTCGAAGGCTGCCAAAAAATCCGGCCGCGTTGCTGCCGAGGGTCTCGTCGGCGTTGCAATTTATGACAGTACGGGTGTTCTTGTCGAAGTAAACTCCGAAACGGATTTCGTTGCGCGCAACGAACAGTTTCAGGAACTCGTGAAAAATATCGCGCAGGTTGCCTTGCAGACAAAAGGTGATGTCGAAACATTGAAAGCCGCTTCTTATCCAACAGGCGGCACGGTGCAGGATGCGATCTCGAGCGCAATTGCAACCATCGGCGAAAACATGACGCTGCGCCGTTTCGACATGCTGAAAGCAGAACCCGGCGTTGTTGCTTCTTATATTCACGGCGCTGTCGTTGAGAATATGGGCAAGATCGCCACGTTGGTCGCATTGAAATCGACGGCTGCGGAAGAAGGTCTCACGGCGTTCGGCAAGCAGATCGCCATGCACATCGCAGCATCGAGCCCGCTGAGCATTGATCCGACCGGCCTTGATCCAGCAACGGTCACGCGCGAGAAAGCTGTTCTTGCCGACAAGGCGCAGCAGTCCGGCAAGCCGCCGCAGGTGATCGAGAAGATCGTCGAGTCAGGTTTGAAGACGTATTACAAGGAAGTTTGCCTGCTTGAGCAGCCTTTCGTGCTTGATCCGTCTAAATCTGTTGCGCAGGCCCTGAAAGAACAGGAAGCTAACCTCGGCGCGCCGATCGTAATTGCAGGGTTCCTGCGTTATGGCCTCGGAGAAGGTGTCGAAAAACAAGAGGATGATTTCGCCAGCGAAGTTTCAAAGATGGCGAAGACGGCCTGACTGTTCTAGCGTTGCTGCGTTAAGCGGAGAAAAATAATGGGCGCATGGAAGCGCGTACTTGTGAAAGTTTCGGGTGAGGCCCTTATGGGCCAGAAAGCTTTTGGCTTCGATCCCGAAACTTTATCGCGTATCGCCCAGGATCTTGCCAATGCGCGAGAAGCCGGTGTGCAGCTCGGCGTTGTTGTCGGCGGCGGTAATCTTGTTCGCGGTGTGAAAATTGCAGCACAGGGGATCGACCGGGTTACCGGTGATCACATGGGCATGCTCGGCACTGTCATGAACGGTCTCGCACTTCATGGTGCGCTGACGGCGCTCGGTATCGATGCGCGCGTGCTCTCCGCTATTCCTGTGCCGACGATGTGCGAAGATTATGCGCGGCAGAAAGCCGTACATCATCTCGAAAATGATCGCATCGTCATCATGGTCGGTGGTACCGGCAACCCATTTTTCACGACCGATACCACAGCCGTTCTGCGCGCTGCCGAGACGGGCTGTGAAGCTATTCTCAAGGCGACGAATGTCGACGGCATTTATTCTGCTGATCCGAAAAAAGATCCGAAGGCGACGCGCTTCGATAAGTTGACGGCAGAAGAAGCATTGCAGAAACGCTTGCAGATCATGGATACGGCCGCTTTTGCGCTGGCGCGTGAGAACGGCCTGCCGATTGTCGTTTTTTCAATTCATGAAGCCAAGGCGATTGCAGAAGTCTGCCAGCGCCGCGGCAAATTCACACTCGTCACGCCAGAACTTACGGCCGCTTAACAACAGGTAACAGGTGTCGTCATGTCCGCTCCCTTTGATCTCAATGAAACGAAACGCAAGATGCAGGCTAGCATCGCCTCGCTGAAAAGCGATCTGACCGGCCTGCGCACAGGCCGCGCGTCCGCTAACCTGCTGGACCCGATTATGGTCGAAGCTTACGGCAACAAAATGCCGCTACGCGAAGTCGGCAGCATTTCTGTTCCGGAAGCGCGGATGATTTCCGTTCAGGTCTGGGACAAGGCACTTGTTTCCGCTGTCGATAAAGCCGTGCGCGATGCCAATCTCGGTCTCAATCCATCTGTCGATGGTCAGTTGCTGCGCATTACAATTCCTGAATTGACGTCCGAGCGCCGTCAGGAGCTTGTCAAGCTCGCGCACAAATATGCTGAAGCTGCGCGCGTTGCCGTGCGCCATGTTCGCCGCGACGCGATGGACGCGCTGAAGAAAATGGAAAAGAGCGCCAGCGAAGACGAGATCAAGCGTCAATCCGAACTCGTGCAAAAAGCAACCGACGAGTCGATCGGCGAAGTCGACAAGATGGTCGCGTCCAAAGAAAAAGACATCACACAAGTTTAAATGCGATGAGCGAAGGTGGCGATATGGGCGCCCGCCCATCAAAGCAGGAGCTCATTGTGCCGCGTCATGTTGCGATCATCATGGACGGCAACGGCCGCTGGGCCTCGGCACGCGGGCAGCCGCGCAGTTTCGGGCATAAAAACGGTATGGATGCGTTGCGTCGTGCCGTCCGTCATGCGGCGGAGCGCAGGATCGGCTATCTGACGCTTTATGCTTTTTCGTCGGAAAACTGGTCCCGCCCGCAGGAAGAAGTGGCCGACCTGTTCGGATTGATGCGGCTATTTATTAAAAAAAATCTTGCCGAGCTGCATCAGGAAAATGTCTGCATCCGTATTATCGGCATG
>JAZKID010000126.1:14109-23088 GCA_040385045.1 Pseudomonadota bacterium
CTAACGAAAAACAACACAGGACTGCAACTTGTTATCGCGCTCAATTACGGCAGCAGACAGGAAATCACCGCCGCCGCGCAAAAATTCGCAACAGATGTCAGTACCGGTGTGCAAAAAATTGAACAACTGACGCCTGAACTTTTTTCAACCTATCTTGAAACCGATAAAATTCCTGATCCGGATCTGGTGATCCGCACCTCCGGCGAGCAGCGTGTCTCGAATTTCCTGCTCTGGCAGCTTGCTTATGCCGAATTTATTTTTCTGCCCGTTCTCTGGCCGGATTTTGACGGCAAATGCTTTGACAGGGCGATCGACGAATTTGCCGGGCGCGAGCGCCGCTACGGGGGGCTCGCTTCAGCGAACGGATAAATATGAAAACGCTCGCACAGCTGATCGCCAATAAAAATCTGCACACGCGCATCATATCGTCATTTGTGTTAGCACCGGTTGCGCTCGCAGCGCTGTGGTGGGGCGGCCCGGTTGCGATTGTCGCGACAGCACTGATCAGCGCGATGGTTTATTATGAATGGGCGCGCTTGACGGGCTCAAGCTGCCGCTCGTTCCTGTTTTTCATGTCGCAGGCGATCATTGCCATCACGGCCGTGCTGCTTGTTTTGCAGGCGAATGAATTTGCCGCAACATTCTGGATCATTCTGGTTGTTTTGATCGGCTTCATTCACTTTCTTTTTAAAAATGCGGACTCGTGGAAAGCACTCGGCCTGCTTTATGCGCTGACATTGCTTGTCACATTGCTGCTACTTCGCCAAAGTCCGACAATTGGATTTGAGGCGGCCTTGTTTGTGGTGCTGGTTGTGTGGGTGACGGACAGCTCCGCTTATTTTGCCGGCAGCCTGATCGGCGGTAAAAAACTCTTGCCGAAAATCAGCCCACAAAAAACCTTCGCCGGTTTTTACGGCGGGCTTGCCGCTGCCGTTATCGTTGGCATTGTTTTGGCATTCGTTTTCAAACTGCCGAGCATCGTCATGCCTGTCCTCATGGCGCTTGTCCTGTCGCTGGCGTCACAAATCGGCGACCTGTTCGAGTCATGGGTGAAACGCAAGTTTCACGTCAAGGATTCCGGCGGTCTTATTCCCGGCCATGGCGGCGCGCTTGATCGTCTCGACAGTCTCGTCGCTGCAAGCCTTGTTGCCTATCTCATCGGCGCGGCTCGTGCAGGCCTCGCATCGCCTGCACAAGGCTTGCTGATATGGTGAAGCGCCGCGTCAGCCTTTTCGGCGCCACAGGTTCGATCGGCCAGAGCACTGTCGATCTTTTAAAGCGCCATGCAGATAAATTTGAAGTCGTTACCGTTGCCGCCAATAGCCGTGCAACAGAACTTGCGAAAATTGCAATTGATTTGAGCGCGCAGCGCGCCATCGTTTGTGACGAGAGTACAATCGCAGATCTTCGTTATGCGCTTTCCGGAAAAAACATCGAAGTGTCGGGCGGTGAAAACGCGCTCCTCGAAGCAGCGTCCGAAAAAGTCGATCTTGTGATCATGGCGATTTCCGGTGCGGCAGGTCTGCGTGCCACATTCGCCGCTGCTGAGACGGGCGCCGATCTTGCGCTCGCAAACAAGGAAAGCATCGTTTGTGCAGGCAACTTGCTGATGAGGAAACTGCAAGCCTCACGCGCGCGTCTGCTACCGGTCGATTCAGAGCATAACGCTCTTTTCCAGATTCTGGATGGCCGCGATCAAAGCGCGCTGCAAAAAGTCACGCTCACTGCATCGGGCGGGCCGTTCCGCAACTGGAGCGCCGAGAAAATTGCTGCGGCGACGCCTGAAGATGCGCTCGCGCATCCTGTCTGGAATATGGGCGAAAAAATCAGCATCGATTGCGCAACGCTCATTAACAAGGGTCTTGAACTGATCGAGGCGCAGCATATTTTTGCGTTGAAGCCAGAACAGCTCGATGTTCTTGTTCATCCGCAATCGACCGTGCATGCCTTTGTTTCTTATTCCGATGGCAGTGTGCTCGCGCAAATGGCAAAGCCGGACATGCGCGTCGCCATTTCCGCATGTCTTTCATGGCCGCAACGTCTCGCGAGCGGCGTCGAAAGCCTCGATCTCGCAAAATTGCAGTCACTGACATTTGAGCAACCCGACCTGCAAAAATTTCCGTGTCTCAAATTGGTGCGGAGCGTGATGCAGCAGGGCGGGGCGTTGCCTTGCATTCTCAACGCTGCCAACGAAATTGCCGTCTCCGCATTTTTACGTAAGGCAATCGGTTTTAACGATATTTACCGCATAATTGCTGCAACGCTTGAAAATACACAAACGCAAAGTCTGCAAAAAGCTTTTGTCGCGCTTGAAGATGTGCTTCAAACAGATCGGGAGTCGCGCCGTATCGCGGCCTCGCTGTTGCCTTATTCTGAAGCAAATCTTCAGCGGGCGATCGCGTGAATCATTTAACCGTCACGGTCTAGTCAGGCAGGGGCAAGTCGCATGGAATTTTTTTCGTCGATCACATCGTTTGGCGGCAGCACGCTCAGCTACATTATCCCGTTTCTGTTTGTGCTCAGCGTCGTCGTGTTCTTTCATGAATTCGGCCACTTCATCGTCGCCAGATGGTTCGGCGTGAAAGTCGACGCATTCTCTCTCGGCTTTGGTCCGGAATTGTGGGGCCGTTACGATAAGCACGGAACGCGCTGGAAACTTTCCGCGATCCCGCTCGGCGGCTATGTGAAATTTCTCGGCGATGAAATGGTCGCCAGCAAACCGGACAGCCTGAAAAATCTTGAAACCTATGACGAAGCAACGCGAAAGCAACTCTTCCAGTTGAAGCCTGTCTGGCAGCGTGCGCTGGTTGTTTTTGCCGGCCCGCTTGCCAATTTTATTCTGGCGATCGTGATTTTCTCCGGCCTGTTCATGACGGTGGGCAAGGCGATTGTTGAGCCGCGTGTCGGCGCCGTTGTTCAGGGCAGTGCCGCGCAGGACGCAGGCTTTGCGGCTGGCGATATTATTCTCAACATTGACGGGCATAACATCACGTCTTTCTCCGATGTGCAGCGCCTTGTCGCCTTGTCGTACGGCCAGCCGCTGCATGTCACCGTGAAACGCAATGAAGCGCCTCTCGATCTGACCGTGACGCCGAAAATGCAGGCCGCAGACGAAAAGAACGGCGGCGAAGCGCACTGGATGATTGGTCTGCAATCGCCTGCTAATGGAAACGCAGTTCGCTTCGAGAAATATAACCCGCTTCAGGCTGTGGCCATGGCGACACAGGAGACGGTTTTTATCACCGAGCGGACCCTGATCTTCATCAAGGACCTGTTTGCGGGCCGCGCCCCTGTAAAAGAGCTCGGCGGGCCGATCCGCATTGCCCAGGTGTCGGGTGAGGCGGCCGATGTCAGCTATCTGGCCCTCCTGTCACTCACGGCCATTTTGTCGATATCCATAGGCCTTTTGAACCTTTTCCCCATCCCGATGCTGGACGGCGGGCACCTCGTTTTCTACGCAATTGAGGCCATCCGCCGCAGGCCTTTGAGCGAAAATGTGCAGGAAATCGGCTTTAAAATCGGCCTGGCGCTGGTTTTAATGCTCATGGTTCTGGCCACGTGGAACGATGTCACACGCCTCATAAAGCTTTGAAAACAATCCGGATAATAGCTGTGAATGGGGAAAAATGGGTTTGCAACTCAACTTTAACCATGTAGAACAAAACGGCTTTCTTAGCCGGAATCATTAGGGTTAAGAGTTTGTCTGGGGACTCCTCCGCCGGGCAACGACACTTTTCGGGTATTGGGACGATGAGAATTTCACGGTTACCGCAGTTGCGGCAGTGGAGGGTAGCAAGCCTCGGTTTGCTGGTTGCTCTTCTTGCAGTTTTGACATTCGCAGCGCCGGCAAGCGCACAGACCGTGAGTCAGGTTACGGTGCGCGGCAATCAGCGCGTCGAGGCGGAAACGATCAAGGCGTATATCTCGCTGCGTCCGGGCCAGCCTTACACGGCCGCCAAGGTTGACGAGTCCCTGAAGGCGCTTTTCTCGACAGGTTTGTTTTCTGACGTCAACATCAATCACAACGGCTCGGCCGTTGTCGTTTCGGTTGTCGAAAATTCGATCATCGATCGCATTGCGTTCGAGGGTAACAAGAAAAACGACGACAGCGATCTTGCAAAAGAAATCCAGAGCCGTTCCGGCAGCGCCTATGTGCGTTCGAAAGTCGAAGCTGACGTGCAGCGCATCATCGACGTTTATCGCCGTCAGGGCCGTTACGATATCCGCGTCGAACCGAAAGTGATCGAGCTCGAAAGCAACCGCATCAATCTTGTTTTCGAAATCAACGAAGGCGACAAAACAAAAGTCGAGAAGATCAGCTTCATCGGCAATCAGGAATTTTCCGATTACCGCCTGCGCGATGTCGTCACGACGACAGAATCCAACTGGCTGTCCTTCCTGAAATCCAGCGACGTCTACGATCCGGACCGTCTTGCCGTCGATCAGGAATTGCTGCGTCGCTTTTATCTCAAAAACGGTTTCGCCGATTTCCGCGTCATTTCCGCAGTTGCCGATTATGACCGCGCGAAGAATGCGTTCTTCATCACCTTCACGATCGATGAGGGCATGCAGTATCGTTTCGGTGCGATTAACGTCGAGTCGACTATCCCGTCGATCAACGGTGAAGATTATCGTTCCTTTGTGAAGTCGGAAGCCGGTAATATCTACAATGCCGAGCTGGTCGACAAATCGCTTGAAGCTGTCGGTGTGGCCATTGCGAAACGCGGCTACCCGTTTGCACAGGTTCGCCCGCGCGGCGACCGCGATCCGGCCAGCGGTGTCATCAACGTCACTTACGTGATTGAGGATGGTCCGCGTCTTTATGTTGAGCGCATCAACGTCAACAATAACAATCGGACGCAAGACCGCGTCATCCGCCGCGAAATGGATATCGCCGAAGGGGACGCGTTCAACAAAGTTTTCACCGACCGTGCTGAAAAGCGCCTCAACGCGCTGGGCTATTTCAAGAAGGTCAATATTGCGCGCACGCCGGGCTCGGCGCCTGACCGCGTGGTTCTCGACGTCGATGTCGAAGAGCAGTCAACGGGCGATCTCTCGTTCGGTGCTGGCTATGCAACGAACGATGGTCTCATCGGCGACGTCGGCATCACGGAACGCAACTTCCTCGGCCGCGGCCAGATCGTGAAGGCTGCTGTCGGTTACGGCACGCGCAAACAAAAGCTTGAGCTGTCGTTCACCGAACCGTATTTCCTCGATCGCCGTCTCGCTCTCGGTTTCGACGCCTATTATCGCAAAACGGAAGCCAGCCGCATTTCCTCGCTTGAACAGGAAGTTTACGGAGGCGGCGTCCGTCTCGGCATGACGCTGACGGAAGAGCTTTCGGCGCAGGTACGTCTTAATGCTTATGAGCAGCGCATTACCGTGCCTGCAAGCTATCAGGATTGCTTGTTGCCTGTCCCAGGGATTAATCCTGACGCCGATGCCGACGGTATTGTCGACTGCTTGGAAAATGGCGAAGCGTCCATTGCCGTTCGCCAGGCACAGGGCAATTCGTTTGTCGGCATGGTTGGCGGTACGCTCGTTTACAACCGCCTCGATAACGTCCGTAATCCGCGCGAAGGCTATTTTGCGCAGGTTGCTGTCGATCTCGCCAGTGTCGATGGCACGAACGCCATTACACTCACGCCAAATGCAGACTTCATTCGCAGCACGGGTGAAATTCGCGGGTACTATCCTGTTTATGGTGATGTCGTCGGTATGCTGAAAGCGCAGGGCGGCAACGTGACCTCGTTGAACGGCTCCGGCAATGATGTGCGCATCACCGATACCTTCTTCAAAGGCGGCGAATTTATTCGCGGCTTCGAGCCGTCTGGTATCGGCCCGCGCGATATGTCCCCGGGCTTCCGTAACGATGCGCTCGGCGGCAAAACTTACGTCGGCCTCACCGGTGAATTGCAGTTCCCGATCCCTTACGTCCCTGAAGATCTTGGCCTGAAAGGCGCCTTCTTCGTCGATGCAGGCACGCTGTTTGACGTCGGTAACCTTGCAGGCACGGGCCTTGTACAGTGCGCTTCGGGTTCCGCAATTCCTGTCGTCGGCTGTAACTTCTTCGATGATGAATGGTCAATCCGCTCATCCATCGGTCTGTCCGTTATCTGGCAGGGCTCGCCGCTCGGCCCGATCCGCCTTGATTTCGGCTTCCCAATTACAAAAGAAGATTACGACGAGACGCAGATCTTCCGCTTCTCGGGTGGAACCTCGTTCTAAAGTGTGCCGCTGGCACGCATGCCGTGATGCAGCCTGAATTTTTTAAACGCGCAGGGCCATTTCCTCTCAAGGAACTGGCTGCGCGTATTCAGGTCGAAACGGCAGGTCTTCCCGAGCTTCTGGTGCACAATATCCGCACACTTGATGAGGCAGGCAAAAACGAGATCACATTTTTCGAAAACCGCAAATATCTTGATGCTTTTAAAAATACAAAAGCGGGCGTCTGCCTCATCACTGCGCAGTTCGCGGCGCATTGTCCGGAAGGGACTGTGCCGCTTATCGTGGCATCGCCCTACAGCGCCTACGCGGAACTGCTGAACTGTTTTTATCCGGATGCCGCAAAGCCTGAAAGGTTTTTCGATAGCGCAAATGATCATGCAATCGTTCACCCAACCGCAAAAATCGGGGCAGGCGTTGCGCTTGATCCCGGTGTCGTCGTTGGTGCCGGCGCCGTGATCGGCGACAGAACGGTCGTTGCCGCGCAATCCGTGATCGGTCCCGGCGTTACTATCGGCGCGGATTGCTACATCGGCGCATGCTGTGCGGTGCAGTACACCGTGCTCGGCAACCGTGTCATCATCCATCCCGGTGTGAAACTCGGGCAGGATGGCTTTGGTTATACATTTTCCGAAGGCCGGCATAAAAAAATTCCGCAAGTCGGCCGTGTGGTCATCGGTGACGATGTCGAAATCGGTGCCAACACCACAATCGACCGCGGGGCGCTACGCGATACGATAATCGGTGAAGGCACAAAGATCGATAATCTCGTGCAGATCGGCCATAACTGCGTTCTCGGCCGTCATTGCGTGGTTGTCGGCAAAGTCGGTATTTCCGGCAGTGTCACTTTGAAAGATTATGTGATGATCGGTGGCAACAGTTCGGTTGCGGGCCACGTCACAATCGGCGAGGGTGCGCAAATTATGGCTGTTTCGACAGTCAAGGACGATGTGCCTGCTGGCGGCCGCTACGGCGGCGTTCCGGCAAAGCCCGTCAAGCAATGGTTCCGCGAAATGGCGGCGGTCACGCGTCTCGCGGCGCGCGATAAAAATGGATGAGGCAGCAATGAGCACTGAACTTGATTCCGCAGATATCATGCGCATCCTTGAGCTGTTGCCGCATCGCTACCCGTTCCTTATGGTCGACAAGATCAAGCAAATGCGCGGCGACGAGTTCTGCATCGGTATCAAGAATGTTACGATCAACGAGCCGCAATTTCAGGGTCATTTCCCGACGAAACCGATTTTCCCCGGCGTGCTGCTGATTGAAGGCATGGCGCAATGCGCGGGTGCGATGTGCATTGCCAGTCGCCCGAAAACGGATATTCCATCGCTGGTTTATTTCATGACGATCGACGAAGCGAAGTTCCGCAAACCTGTTGTGCCCGGCGACATTATCGAATATCACATGCAGAAACTGAAATATCGCCGCAACATGTGGTGGTTCAAGGGCGAAGCCAAGGTCGACGGTGAAAATGCAGCCGAGGCAATCGTCAGCGCCATGATCGTTGTCCCGGAAAAATAATCATGTCAAAGATCCACCCAACGGCGCAGGTTGCAAGCGGTGCGCAGCTTGCGGGCGATGTTGAAATCGGCCCGTATTGCATCGTCGGTGACGAATGCATTCTTCATGCCGGCGTTAAACTTGTTTCGCATGTGATCGTCAGTAGCCGTACCGAAATCGGTGAAAACTCGATTGTTTATCCGTTTGCATCACTCGGTGCGCCGGGGCAGATTTATCAGAACCAGGCGGAAGTCGGCCGCCTCAAAATCGGCAAGCGCTGCGAAATTCGCGAGCATGTTACCATGAATTGCGGAAGCCCGCGTGCGAAACTGCTTACCGATATCGGCGATGATTGCATGTTCATGGTCGGCGCGCATATCGCACATGATTGCACGGTCGGCCGGAAAAGTATTTTCGCCAACAATGCAACGCTCGGCGGTCATGTCGATGTTGGCGAGCAGGTTTTTATCGGTGGTCTAAGCGCCATTCACCAGTTCTGCACGATCGGCGAGCATGCGATTGTTGGCGGCGTATTCGCGGTACGCGGCCACGTTATTCCTTATGGCAATGTGTCGAATAATTTGAACGGTCTCAATCTTGTTGGCTTAAGCCGCCGCGGTTTCAGCGATCACGATTTGAAAATCATGCAGCGCGCTTATCGTGAAATTTTTCTGGGCCCTGGCGTTCTGTTCGATCGTGTTGCGGCGGCAAAAATAAAATATGCTGACAACAATCATGTTCAGCGGATCATTTCTTTTATGGAAACCGTTAACAAGAAGCGCCCGCTGACTTTACCCGCGCAGCGCAAATAATATGATTTTCTCAACCGAACACCCGCTTGGCGTCATCAGTTTGGGCGGCTCGCTGCCTTTGTCTTTTGCGGATCGGCTGCAACAGTCCGGCACCTCCTTTCATTGCATCGGTTTTGACGGGCTGACAGATCCGGCACTTAAACAGTTCCCGCACACCATCGTGCCTTTTTTCAAAGTCGGCGGGATGATCCGCGCGCTTCGGGCGGCGGGCTGCAAACAGATCGTCGCCACCGGGCAATTTTTTCGTCCCAACCTTTTCAAGATGCGGTTTGATGCGACGACATTGCGTTACATCCCTTTGCTGATGTTTGCGCGCTCCGGCGGCGATGACTCGGTTCTGCGCCGGGTGACGCGCGCCTTTGAATCCGAAGGTTTTGAAGTCATCAGCCTGAAAGATATTGCCCCCTCGCTTGTTGCGCAGGAGGGCTTGCTTGGCAGG
>JAZKID010000126.1:23098-25264 GCA_040385045.1 Pseudomonadota bacterium
GCACTCTCTTTCAGAGCAGGCACTGGCCGATATCGCCACGGGTTTCAGCATTCTCGCCGACACGGGCCGCCATGATATCGGACAGGCGCTCGTTATTGACCAAGGGCGCATAATCGCGATCGAAGCCGCCGAAGGAACGGACGCCATGCTGCAGCGCGTGCGCGAGCTGCGTGGCACGGCACGTTATCCCGCCACGAAACGTTCCGGCATTTTAATCAAGGGTGCAAAACCGCAACAGGAATTGCGCAACGACATGCCTGTGATTGGCCGTGCCACTGTCGAGAATGCAGAAGCTGCCGGCCTTGCAGGAATTGTCATCGAAGCCGGGCACGTGGTGACCGCCGATCTGCCGGATATGGTGACGCTCGCCAACACGGCTGGTCTTGCTATTTTTGGCGTCAAGCCGCAGGCGGATATGTGAACGGGTTCGTGAATATTTTTCTTGTTGCCGGTGAAAGTTCCGGTGACCAGCTCGGTGCGGCGCTAATGCGCGCATTGCAGAAAAGATTAGGCGGCAAGGCGAAATTTTCCGGCGTCGGCGGCCCACTGATGCAGGCCGAAAATATGCAGTTGCTGTTTCCGTCAAGCGATATTGCGATGATCGGCCCGACCGCGATCCTGCTCAATTTTCCTGTACTTCTTCAGCGGCTCCGGCGAACTGTTCGTGAGATCACATCGCAGAAACCCGATGTTGTTGTCGTCATCGACAGCCCCGAATTTACGCAGCGCCCGCCGGGTACGCAAGATTGATCCAACTATCCCAATCGTCAAATACGTTGCGCCGCAGGTGTGGGCGTGGCGGCCGCATCGCGCCAAAAAAATGCGTGCCTACATCGACGAAATTCTGGCTCTTTTACCTTTCGAACCGCAGTCTTACAAAACCCTCGACGGGCCGCGTACGACCTACGTTGGCCATCCGTTGACAGAGCGGCGTGATCTTTATGAGTTAAAATATGAAGATCAGTCGGCGCGTAAAAAAACGCCGTATGCGCTTGTCATTCTTCCCGGCAGCAGGGCCAGTGAAGTGAAGAGATTGCTCAAACCGTTCGGCGACACAGTCGCGCTCTTAAGCCGGACGCATTCTTTTGAAACTTTCATACCCGTTGTTCCGCATTTGCGAAAAACCGTCGAGGATGTAACAAGAAATTGGCCAAAGCCGCCGACGCTGGTACAGGGCATGGAAGCGAAATGGGCCCTGTTTCGCCGTGCTCATGCGGCGCTTGCGGCCTCCGGTACCGTGACACTCGAGCTTGCACTCGCGCAGGTGCCGATGATTGTCGCTTACAAGGTTGAAGGCTGGATGGAGCCCATTCTGCGCCGCCTCATTTATGTGAATTCGATCGTTTTACCGAACCTGATTGTCAGGAAAAAAATCATTCCGGAGTTTTATCAGAAAGACGTTTGCGCCGAAGTTCTGACGCCCGCGCTAAAGATGATTTTTGACGACCGTCAGGCGCGCAATGCGCAGCTCGATATGTTCAAATCTGTCGCGCAAATGATGAAATTGCCTGAAAACAAAAGCCCGGCAGATGTTGCTGCCGAGCGCGTTCTGGCAAATGTGCGCAAATCACTTCCTTGAAGCGACCGGAACGTAATCGCGCTTCGTAGCACCGATATAAAGCTGTCGCGGACGGCCGATACGTTGGGCCGGATCCTCGATCATTTCGGCCCATTGTGCGATCCAGCCGACAGTGCGCGCGAGCGCGAACAGCACTGTAAACATCGATGTCGGGAAACCGAGCGCTTTCAGGGTAATGCCTGAATAGAAATCGATGTTGGGATAAAGCTTTTTCTCGATGAAGTAACTATCGGAAAGGGCGATGCGCTCGAGCTCGATCGCGACATCAAGCGTGTTGTCGTCCTTGATGCCCATTTCTTTCAGAACTTCATGGCAGGTTTTCTGCATGATCTTGGCGCGCGGATCATAGTTTTTATAAACGCGGTGACCAAAGCCCATCAGGCGGAACGGGTCGTTCTTGTCTTTCGCCTTGGCGATAAATTTCGGAATATTCTCGACCGTGCCGATTTCTTCAAGCATTTTCAGTGCGGCTTCGTTCGCACCACCATGGGCAGGGCCCCACAGGCAGGCAATACCGGCAGCGATACAGGCGAACGGGTTCGCGCCTGATGAGCCGGCAAGGCGCACGGTGGATGTCGACGCATTCT
>JAZKID010000126.1:25274-28494 GCA_040385045.1 Pseudomonadota bacterium
CTGCTCGTGGTCGGCGTGCAGGATGAAAATCCTGTCGAGCGCGCGCGAGAGAACCGGGTTAACCTTATAATCTTCGCATGGCACGGCAAAACACATACGCAGGAAGTTCGATGTGTAATCCAGGTTGTTGTCGGGGAAAACGAAAGGCTGGCCGATGCTGTATTTGTATGTGCAGGCCGCAATCGTCGGCATTTTCGCAATCATGCGAATGGAGGCGACCATGCGCTGATACGGATCGTTGATATCAAGACTGTCGTGATAGAACGCCGAAAGCGCGCCGACGCAGCCGACCATGATAGCCATCGGGTGCGCATCACGGCGGAAGCCTTGGAAAAAGCGGCTCATCTGTTCATGCAGCATGGAATGCCGCGTGACGCGGAAAATGAAATCGTCGCGCTGCTGGCGTGTCGGCAGTTCGCCGTAAAGCAACAGGTAGCAGCTTTCGAGATAGTCGCCGTGTTCTGCCAGCTGCTCAATCGGGTAGCCGCGGTAAAGCAGCACGCCTTCGTCGCCGTCGATATAGGTGATTTTCGACTCGCAGCTCGCCGTCGATGTAAAGCCCGGGTCATAGGTGAGCAGGTGAGAGTCGCCGAACAGCTTGCTGACATCGACCGCCGGTGCGCCGACGGCGGGCTCACGAATAGGAAGCTGTATTTCCTTGCCGCCGACTTCAAGTGTTGCAGATTTGATTGTCATCACGCACCCCTTCTGTTGGGTTTTTGTGGAATCGGCGAACGCCAGAGATGCTTTAGGCGTAACTCATTTGCTGCACTGCCGCAAGATAGTAAAAACGATTTCAAATCAAGAGGTTAATTGATCTTTAATGCGCGCCAGACTTTCCTCGCGCCCAAGCACGGCCAACACGTCGAAGATGCCGGGCGAGGTCGCTTTGCCCGTGAGGCTCGCACGCAGCGGCTGCGCGATTTGCGCAAGCTTGATTTCATGCTGTTCGGCATGCGCCTTCACGGCAATCTCAAGCGGCTCGGCACGAAAATCTTCGCAGGTTGAGAGGACGGGAAAAATCGCCGCAAGTTTTTCGCGGTTTGTCGCGACAAGTTCCTGCGCTTTCGCATCAAGCTGCAACGGGCGTTCTGCAACAAGAAACTGTGCGGCATCAATAAGTTCGATGAAAGTCTTCGCGCGTTCTTTTAAAGGCGCGAGGATATTTTTGAGCTGATTTTTCTTGTCAGGCGTCAGCAGATTCAAAAATTCAGGACCGTTCGGCAGATAGGGAAGCGCGCGGATAAATTCATCGAGGATTTTTTCATCCGGCAATGTGCGCATGTAATGGCCGTTGATATTTTCAAGCTTGGCCGGGTCAAAACGCGCCGCAGATTTTCCTACGCTGGCAAGTGAGAAAAGCTGGATAAGCTCTTCCGTTGAAAAGATTTCCTGGTCGCCATGGCTCCAGCCGAGACGCACGAGATAATTGCGCATCGCTTCGGGCAGAATACCCATCGCGCGGTATGCTTCCACGCCAAGCGCGCCGTGACGTTTGGAAAGTTTTGCACCATCCGCTCCATGGATGAGAGGGATGTGCGCCATTTTCGGAACGGTCCAGCCGAATGCCTGATAGATTTGCGATTGCCGCGCGGCATTTGTTAAATGATCGACGCCGCGGATAATATGCGTCACGCCCATGTCGTGGTCATCAACGACAACGGCCAGCATATAGGTCGGGTTGCCATCGGAACGGAGCAGAACGAGATCGTCGAGATCTTTGTTGTTGAAAACGACACGGCCCTGCACGCTGTCATCAATAATCGTTTCGCCTTCGTCCTGCGCGCGCAGACGAATAGCCGGCTTAATACCGGGCGGAGCTTCTTTCTCATCGCGGTCGCGCCAGCGGCCGTCATAACGCATGGGCTGGCCGGCTGCCTGCGCGGTTTTACGCATCTCATCCAGCTCTTCAGGCGTTGCGTAACATTTGTAGGCACGGTCCTGATCAAGTAGCTGCTGCACCGCGGTACGGTGGCGGTCCGCACGCGCGAACTGGTAAATCGTTTCGTCATCCCAGTTGAGGCCAAGCCATTGTAAGCCGTCTAAGATCGCGTCGATCGCTTCGGGCGTTGAGCGTTGCCTGTCGGTATCCTCGATCCGCAGCAGCATTTTGCCGCCCGTATTTTTGGCAAACAGCCAGTTGAACAGGGCCGTGCGCGCGCCGCCGATATGCAGGAAACCTGTCGGGGACGGAGCAAAACGCGTAATAATTTCGGATGAGCCGGACATAGGCCCGAGAAAACAGGTTTGGCCGCCGTAATCAAGATTTTTCGCGCTTGCCTTGCCATTCTGCCCATGCATTTCTTTGGGCCTTGAGGGCGGCATGCAGCAATTCCGCAGTTTTGTAAAAACGCTTGGGCATGGCCGCACAAACCGGCCATTCGGTTTCGCAGATCTTAGGCAAAGCGTGTCAAAGGCTTTTGCCGAGGAGCTGGATTACGGCCGCTCGCAACTTTGGCTCGGCGTGATGCTGCTTGGCGGCGCGGCAATTTACTTTGCGCTGCCGTTGAACCCGCATGTCATGATCCTGTATTTTGCTTTGCTCGCGGCCGTGGTTTTTACGATTTCGTTGCGACGGCATCTCTTGCCTTTTGCCGCGGCACTATGTTGCTGCGTCTTGTTGGCAGGTGCGATTGCCGCCGATCTGGAAACGAGACTTTTTTCATCGGCAATGATTGCAAAAGAGACAGCTGCTGTTTCATTGCAGGGACACGTCGTCAACATCGAGCACCCTGTTGATTACCGCCCGCGCATTGTCTTGCGCGTCGAGAATATTGAAAAATTTGAAGAGGCGTCTTCGCCCGATCTTGTCAGGTTGACGGGTGTCAACCTGCGTGAACTGCAGATCGGCGATCATGTCAAATTGAATGCGAGACTGCGGCCGCTGCCGGTACCGACGCATCCCGGCGGATATAATCCGGCTTTCAATCTGTTTTTCGACGGGCTGGGCGGCGTCGGCACGGTTGCCGAAAAACCGGAACAGCTTGCCGCAGCTGAATATGGTATTTTTGAAAATTTTCGACTTGAACTTGCGAAGTGGCGCAACAAGGTCACGATGCACATTCGCACAAATCTTGAGGGCGAAACCGGCGCTGTTGCGGCTTCGCTTGTGACAGGTGACCGCGAAGGACTGGGTGAAGATCTCTACCGATCGTTCAATGCATCCGGCCTGATGCACGTGCTGTCGATTTCCGGGCTACACATGATTTTGGTCGCGGGC
>JAZKID010000127.1:0-5015 GCA_040385045.1 Pseudomonadota bacterium
CCAGCATGTCATCGGCAAGCGTTCTGCCGCTGGCGACGCGCTCTTTCAGAACATCGAGATAAATTTGCTCGCTTTCGCCTTTTGAATTTTTCAGATTGCGGCGACGGAGCCCTTCATCGGCCAGCACAACGATGTCGCGCGCGACATCGAGAGCAGTACGTCCTGCAATGGTTGCAGAAAAACCCTGCTTTGAGACATGCTCATAAATATCGTTCACATCATCCGCCGCCCACGATGCGATAAGATCCTTGGCTGCAGCGAGCGACGCATCATCATACAGCAGGCCCAGCCAGAGCGATGGCAGCGCCTTGACATGGTCGGCAGGGCCGCTGTCGGCACCACGCATTTCGATGAAATGTTTCAGCCGCACTTCCGGGAAAAGCGTGCCGAGATGGTTGGCCCAGTCTGCGAATGTGGCGCGCTCTTGCGGCAGTTGCGGCACGCGCCCTTCCAGCAAGGCGCGGAACGGCACGCCTGTGACATCATGATAAATATCGCCGCGCTTGACGAAATACATCGGCACGTCGAGCGCCCAGTCGACATAGCGCGCAAAACCCATGTTTCCATCGAAGACGAAGTTTAAAATCCCCGTGCGGTCAGGATCGGTCTTGCTCCACATATACGGGCGGATGGTTTTGTAGCCGCTGGGTTTTCCATCCATGAAAGGCGAAGCCGCAAACAGCGCACTCACCACCGGCTGCAATGCCATGCCGACGCGGAAGATATCGATCATGTTTTCTTCGGATGTGAAATCGAGATTTGCCTGCACCGTGCTCGAGCGATGCATCATGTTCAGCCCGCAAGTGCCGACCTTTGGCATATAATTACGCATGATGTCGTAGCGCCGCTTCGGCATCCGCGGCATGTCCTTCAAACTTGTCAGCGGCTGAAACCCAAACCCGGCAAACGAAAGCCCGAGAGGTTCGGCCGCTTTCCTCACCGTTGCGAGGTGCCGGTCTAGTTCGTCGCTCATCTCGTGGAGCGAAAAGAACGGCGCGCCGGAAAGCTCAAACTGCCCGCCAGGCTCAAGGCTGATCGCCGCCTGATTCAATGAAAGCCCAATCAGTTTTTCATCCTGAAAAATCCGCGTCGCGCTTGAGAGCTTGGCGTAATTTTCCAGAAGATCGGCAATTCCGTTTGGCTCATAGGGCGCGGGCACATGATCGCTGCGGCGCACAATAAATTTTTCATGCTCGGTGCCGACGCGGCGCGCGTCTTTCGTTTTGATACCAGCTTCCATCCACGCGATCAGGTCGGCGCGGCCCGTCACCGGCGTATCATCTGATATTTCAACGGCCATTAGAACCTAAAACTTTCAGGCTGCACGCGCCTGCCAGAGCATGGCAAGCGCCGCGACAGCGGCTGTATCGGCGCGCAACACGCGCGGTCCGAGCGAAACGGGAATGATGAAAGATGCGCTCAGCAAATTGTCGCGTTCCTGTTTTGTAAAGCCGCCTTCAGGCCCGACAAGAACGGCACAGGGTTTGTTTTTCAAAGATTGCAATGTTTCGAACGGCGATTTTTCTGCGGCGGATTCATCACAAAAAATGAGCGCGCGATCTGCATCCCAGTTCGCAAGGCAGGCATCAAGCTTTTGCGGCGCGTCGACCGACGGCACACAAAGAAGATTGCACTGCTCCGCCGCCTCGATCGCGTTGGCAAGCAGACGTTCTTCGTTCACGCGCGAAACCTGCGTGTTCTGTGTGATAACCGGCATCAGCTTAGCCGCCCCCATTTCCGTCGCCTTCTGGGCCATATAGTCCAGCCGCGCGTGTTTTAAAGGGGCGAACAGATAAAAAATATCCTCCGCGTCGTTTTGCGGCCGCGTTTGCCGCGCCGGCGTGAATGAAACATTCTTTTTTCCTGCCGACATATGCGCCAGCCATTCGCCGTCGCGGCCATTGAAAAGCCGTACCTCGTTGCCCGGTTTCAGGCGCAAGACATGCAACAGGTAGTGCATCTGCGTCGGCGTTGCTGCGATGGCGGCGTCCGGCGCAAGAGAAGATTCGACATAAAGACGGGGAGAAGAGGAGGATGAGGTCACGGGCAAGCTCTTAGCCTGTTTCCTGCGCTTGCGTCCATGGCGGTTTCGCGGCAAGTGAGAACCATGATCATCCAGCCTTCACCGCCGCCGGGCGACGCTTTGAGAGACCACTGGGTCTCGCGCACACCTCTTGCAATCCAGCCTTATCTGCGTTTGATGCGGCTCGACAGGCCGATCGGCATCTGGCTTCTTGCCATTCCCTGTTACTGGGGTGTGGGGCTGGCTTCGCTGACCGACCAGCGCATGCTGCCGAATATCTGGCACCTTGTTCTCTTTACGCTCGGCGCGATTTTCATGCGCGGCGCCGGCTGCATCTGGAACGATTATCTCGACCGCGAAATCGATGCGCAGGTGGAACGCACCGCTGCACGCCCTCTCGCATCGGGGCAAGTGTCGATCCGCGAAACCTTCCTGCTGATGATCGCGCTGATGCTGGCAGGCCTTGTTGTGCTGATGCAGTTCAACGGCTTCACAGTGATCATGGGTTTCGTGTCGATCGCGCTGGTGGCGATTTATCCATACATCAAGCGCTTCAGCGATTTTCCGCAAGTCGTGCTGGGCCTTGCGTTCAGCTGGGGCGTCCTACTCGGGTGGACAGCGCATTTCGGTATTTTAAGCGTTGCACCACTCCTTCTTTATGCAGCGGCGATCTGCTGGACGATCGGCTACGACACGATTTACGCGCTGCAGGATCTCGATGATGACATCATGATCGGCATCGGCTCGACCGCGCATCGTTTCGGCGCGAACACCAAAATTTTTGTCACCTGCTGCTACGCGCTTTCGATCGCGCTCGCAGGCAGTGCCATCGAAATGGCGAATGGCGGCGTTGCCGCTTTCGCGGGGCTGGTTATTTTCGCGCTGATGCTGGGGCGGCAGATTTATGACCTGCGCATCGACAGCTCGAAAACAGCGCTCGACGCCTTCCGCTCCAATAAATGGGCGGGGCTGATTCTTTTTCTGGCGATTGTGCTCGACGGCGTCGTGCGTTTCGGCGGGCTTAATTTCTTGCGATAATCTCGCGCTCGGCGTGAACGATAAGATCTTCGCTCATCACGCCTGTGGCACGGGCACGCAGGAAACGCGGGCGGCGCTGCAAAAACATGTTGCGGGCGCGGCGCGGTGAAACGGCGCTCACCTGCAACGGCCCGAATTGCGGACGCGCCAGCACGTCGCCATGCTCGGTACGGATCATCAGCGGCATGTTGAGCTTTTGCGCCCATGCATTCCACTCGGCGAGAACATTTTCATCGTCGCTTGCGGAAAATAGCGTAATGTCAAATTCGGAATTCGCATGCGCGAGAACGATTGAGCAGGTCAAACCGTCTCCCGTATATTTGATGTCGGCGCTGACGCCGTTATAATGTTCGAACGGCACGGCGACGCGAAGCGGCGCACCGCCACGGCTGCGGCGATGCAAAATCACCGCGCGCTGCTCGACGCGCAGTTCGGCCTGCGGCAACGGCGCTGCAGAAACGGAAACGGGTTCGGCGGACGACAAGGCGATACAGCCCTGTTCCGCCCGGCGCTCAAGGCCGGACTCGGATCGACGCAACTTTAACTCCCTGTCGGCCTTTTTGCCCTTTGCGGGTCTTTGGCCGTCGAGGTTCAGAATCGCTTTTGCGCGTTTCCAAGGACTTAAAAGCTTTGGTTAATCGCCGCTTGCGGGCCCGTTAGTGTTCAGACTGGTAAAAGGAGGCTTGCGCGTTTCATTCAAATGCGCGACATCGGGGGGAGGTTCGATCTATGTCCACGCAACATGCCCTTCATATTGCTGCGTTTTACAGCGCCCTGCACATTCTCTTCTTCGTCGCCCTCAGCCTGTGGGTGGTGCGCGAACGGACGGCGCGCAAGATCGGTCTCGGCACCGGCGACGACCCTGAATTCACCCGCCTCGTGCGCATGCATGGCCATACGGCGGAATATCTTGCACCCATTCTTGCTCTGCTGGTGCTGTTCGTCGTTCTCGATATCGGCACGCTTGCCACGCATCTTTTCGGCGCCGTCACGCTGCTCGGCCGTGTGATGCACAGTGCCGGTCTTCACAAATCGCCTTACCGCACGCTTGGCCGTCTCGGCGGCATGGTCCTGATCATGGGTGCACTGATCATCGGCAGCCTCGCCATTCTCATCATCCCGCTGGCGCGTTGATGTCCGGTTTTCTCGCAGCGCATCATCTTGATGTCGAAGTGCTGATGAAGCGCGGCAACGCGCTGATCGACGCCGCACTGAAGGCCGGCGCGGATTCCGCCGACGCTGTCATCGTTGCGGGGCGCACGCTCGCCATCTCCGTTCTCAATGGCCACGTCGAGGAACATGAAAGCGCGGAAGGCGATGACTTCGGCCTGCGCGTTTTTATCGGCAGGAAACAGGCGATCGTTTCTGGAAATACGCTCGATGATCGCACTGCATCGATCGTCGCGGAACGTGCTGTCGCAATGGCAAGCGCAGCGATTGAAAATCCATATGCGGGCCTGCCGAATGACGACCAGCTGGCACGGCTGATTCCGCATCTCGATCTGTTCGATCCGACAGAACTCAGCGTCGAAACCTTGCGCGATCTTGCCCTTGAAGCCGAGGCTGCCGCCATGCGCGTCAAGGGCGTGACGAAATCGTCGGGCGCCAGCGCGAATGCCAACCACGGCAGCTTCCTATTGCTGTCGAGCGAAGGCTTTGCAGGCGCCTACGCAACATCGCTTTATAATGTCTCAATGACCGCTATCGCCGGTGACGGCACGCAGATGGAGCGCGATTATGAAAGCTCCAGCAAGCGCCATTATCATGAGCTGAAACAGTCCAACCACATCGGCCGCATTGCCGGGGAACGTGCCGTGCGCCGTTTGAACCCGACCAAGATCAAAAGCGGAAAACAGAAAGTGATTTTCGATTACCGTGTCGCCAATTCGCTTGTCGGCCTTTTTGCGCAGGCGATCAACGGCGAAAATATCATCCGCAAAAATTCTTTCCTGCA
>JAZKID010000127.1:5025-11958 GCA_040385045.1 Pseudomonadota bacterium
CCAATAAACTCCTGAAAAGTAAAAAAGCGAATTGCATTGGGTACGCAGCTTTTTCATTCCGATATCGTCATCACCGACGATCCCCACGTCCCGCGCGGTTACCGCTCGCGCCCGTTCGATGCCGAAGGTGTGAAAACACAAAAGCGCAATCTCATCGACCGCGGCCTGCTGACAACATGGCTTCTCGATTGCGCAAGTGCACGCGAACTGAATATGAAAACAACCGGCCATGCCGAACGCGGCATTTCCAGCACGCCCTCGCCCGCCTCGACCAATCTCACACTGCAACCGGGCCGTAAGACCGTGGAGCAATTATGCAAGGATGTCGGCAACGGGCTTTACGTCACCGACCTGATCGGCCGCGGCGCCAATCTCGTCACCGGCGATTATTCCTGCGGTTGCTCTGGCTTCATGATCGAGAACGGCGAACTCACATCCGCCGTCAGCGAAATCACCATGGCGGCTTCATTAAAAGACATGTTCGCTGCGATGGTTCCGGCCAACGATCTTGAAATCCGTTCATCCATTTCCGCACCAAGCTGTTATGTCGGGGAGATGATGATTGCCGGTCTCTGATCACCACGACGATCTGGAACTGATGACGCACGCCGCGGAAGGCGCAGGCAATCTCGCGCTTAAGTTTTTCGGCAACAATCCGAAGACATGGATCAAGGGAAAAGATTCATCCGTTTCCGAAGCCGATATGGCCGCCGATGCCTATCTGAAAGACATGCTCTGCGCCGCACGACCAAATTACGGCTGGCTTTCGGAAGAAACGGTCGACACCGAACATCGCCTGCAAAAAAAACGCATTTTCATTGCCGACCCGATCGACGGAACGCGCGGCTTTCTGTCCGGCAATGCGGACTGGTGTGTGTCGCTCGCGATGATCGAGGACGGCGTGCCGCAAGCGGCCGTGCTTTACGCACCGGCCCTGAAAAAAATCTACACCGCACAGCGCGGGCACGGCGCTTTCTGCGACGGGCAAAAACTCGATGGCGGCGCAAAACGCGCTGCAAACGATTATCTTATCGCCGGTACACCGCTTGAAAAAGAATGGGCAAGCTTCACTGCTTACAGCAAAGCCGCGTTTATTCCATCGCTGGCGCTTCGCCTTGCGCGCGTCGCGAGCGGCGAACTCACCGCGACATTTTCGCGCGCCAATGCGCATGACTGGGATATTGCAGGCGCGCATCTGCTGGTCGAGGAAGCGGGCGGCCTTTTTGTTGACGGAAAAGGAACCGTGCCGCGTTATAACCGCGTCCAGCTCACCCATCCGCCGCTGGCTGCCTTTTCGGCTCATGTGCGGGACGAGCTGGAAGCAAAAGCATCATAAGGCGAACTCATGACCGAAAAACCGCAACTTCTTCATCTCGTTTTCGGCGGCGAATTGACGAAACTCGGCGGCGTCGAGTTTAAAGACCTCACCAGGATCGAAGTTGTCGGCATGTATCCGGATTACGCGCTGGCGCACGCGGCATGGAAAGCAAAAGCGCAAGGCAGCGTCGATAATGCGATGATGCGCTATTTTATCGTTCATCTGCACCGCCTGCTCGACCCGCTGGCCGCGCCGGACCACGCAGAAGACTGAAAATAAACGCAAAAATCCTTTTCCGCGCGCCTATGCCTTAGGCCTAAAACGCGCTACATAAGGCCCTTCCGGATTCATACTTTCAGAAGGTTCAGCCATGGCCAGCAACACACCTGTCACCGATGCCTTGAAACGCGTACTCGCGAATTCCTACATGCTCTATCTCAAAACGCAGAATTTTCACTGGAACGTGACGGGTCCGAACTTCAAATCGCTGCATGAACTTTTCGAAATGCAATATAATGAGCTTGCCGCCGCGGTCGATCTGATCGCCGAGCACATCCGCACTTTGCATGAAAAGGCGCCCGGCACATTTGCGGCTTTCACAAAACTGTCCGAAATCAAGGACGGCGATGAAGACGCTTCGGCGAAAGACATGGTCAGCCAGCTTGCCAAGGATAACCGCAAGATGTGCAAGATTTTGAAAGACGCTATCGACAAGGCCGATACGGCTGAAGATCCGGCAAGTTCCGACATGCTGGTCGACCGCCTGCGCGCGCATGAGAAAGCGGCATGGATGCTGGAAGCAACGGCATCTTAAAAGCTGAAGGCTTTTAACTGTTCACAGCGTTGATGGATATCAAACAACCTTTCCTCCTCAAATTATATCGCGGCGCGATGCATCTCGGCGCGCCGCTGCTGCATCTGATGCTGCTGTTTCGCCGCTGGCGCGGCAAGGAAGATGCACGCCGTATTGATGAAAGGCGCGGTTTTGCATCGGCTCTGCGCCCGCCCGGCCCGCTCATCTGGGTGCATGCGGCCAGCGTCGGTGAAACGCTTGCAGTGCTTCAGCTGATTTCGAAACTCACATCGGCCGGGTTTGAAATCCTGCTGACGACCGTGACACGCACCAGCGCGGCCCTTGCCGAGCAGCGCAAGGGCGAGCATGTCACGCATCAATACGTGCCGGTCGACCAGCCGCAATGGCTGGCGCATTTTCTCGATCACTGGCAGCCGCAGCTGGCTTTTTTCGCCGAGCAGGAATTGTGGCCGAACACGCTGGCCGAACTTGAAGCGCGCAACATTCCAAAAATTCTTTTGAATGCGCGCCTGTCGGACCGCTCGTTCCGACGCTGGAAGCGTATTCCGAAAATTGGGCAATGGCTGTTGACGCGTTTCGACCTCATCATCGCGCAAAGCGAGCTTGATGAAAAACGCCTAACGCGTCTCGGCGCACAAAACATCTTCAATGTCGGAAACCTGAAATTCGACGCCGAAGCGCCGCCTGCCCGTGCGCTCGATGTCACTACCCTCAGCGCGCTGATGAAAGGCCGCCCAGTCTGGGCCGCGGCCAGCACACATGAAGGCGAGGAAGAGCAAATCCTCGCGCAAATCGTGCAGTTGAAACTGATTTATCCTACCCTCGTCACGCTGATCGCCCCTCGCCACCCGCAACGCGCCGATAAGATTGTTCAGCTTGCGTCTTTATATGGACTGAAAGTTGCGCAGCGCAGTCTCAGCCAGTGGCCGCAAAGCAGTGTCGATGTTTTTCTGCTCGATACCATCGGCGAACTTGGTCTTATTTACCGCATCGCCGATATCGTCTTCATGGGCGGCTCGCTGATCCCGCACGGCGGGCAGAACCCGATCGAACCGGCACAGCTGAATTGCGCGCTTCTTTACGGCCCGCATGTCGATAACTTCACCGAGATTTATAACAGCCTCAGCGCCGCAGGCAGCGCGCAATGCGTGCGCGATGCGAAAGATTTGCGCTCATCCTTGCGCTCGCTTCTCGACCATCCCGATGAAGTGAAAATCATGGGCGTACGCGCGCGCGATGCCGTATCGCGTCTTGGCGGCGCCCTCGACAAAACCCTCCGGCTGATTGAGCCTTTTCTCGTCAAGGCCAGACAGCCGTGACACCGCCGCGTTTCTGGCAACGGAAAAATGCGTGGCAGGGTATTTGTCTTGCGCCGCTCGGCTGGCTTTACGGGCTGATTGTCGAAGCGCGTTTCTTTTTTTCAAAACCGCGTCATGTCGGTATTCCCATCATCTGTATCGGTAATTTCACACTCGGCGGCACGGGTAAAACACCTGCCGCAATTTACACGGCACAGCGCCTGAAAATGATAGGCCTGAATGCCTTCGTGCTTTCGCGCGGTTACGGCGGAAAAATCAAAGGCCCGCACCGTGTCGATATTGACAAGGACAATGCCGAAAGTGTCGGCGACGAAGCGCTTCTATTGGCGCGGCATGCACCGACGATCATCGCGCGCGACCGTTTTGCAGGCGCAAGACATGCCGTTATGCAGGGCGCGGGCGTGCTTGTGATGGACGACGGCATGCAGAACCCGTCGCTTGAAAAAAATCTCACCCTCGCGCTGGTCGACGCACAAAATCCGACCGGCAACGGCTTCATTTTTCCGGCCGGTCCTTTACGCGGATTTTTAAACTTGCAGAGTAAGCGCGCCGACGCTGTTCTGAAAATCGGCGGCAACGGTATTAAGATGAAGCACGACCTGTCGGGCAGCCTGCAACCTCAAAACGGCGAATGGCTGAAAGACAAGCGCGTACTTGGTTTTTGCGGGATCGGCAATCCGGAAAAATTTCGTGCTACGCTGAAAAGCCTTGGTGCCGATGTCGTCCGTTTCGAAATATTTCCCGACCATTACATGTTCGAAGCCGGTGACGCGAACCGACTGATCGCCGAAGCCGCGCGCGACAATCTCATGCTGGTAACGACGGAAAAAGATAATGTACGCCTGCAAAGTTTTTATGAAACGCGCGCACAGCTGGCAGGTTTGACGAATGTTCTCGCGATCAAATTCGTGCCGGATGACGAAGCAGCTTTCGACAGGTTGCTCAGGGGCGCTTTGTCACGTCCAGGTGGCGCTTGAGCGCGGCTTCCGGCGAAGCATAAGCTTCCTGCCGCTCCGCGCTCCAGTATTTGAGATCCTCGAGCAGGATCGGTTCTTTCGTCACGGCACAGCGTACATAGCGGCCATGCTGCAACACGCGGTAATCGGCCGACTGGTAATCAAGCCTGGCTTCCGCCTCGGATGTAAAACGCGGGTCGGGAGTGTTCATCGAAAAATTCTACCCTTTTTTTCTTGCGTCGCCAAAAAAATCTTTTTGCTGCGGCGCATTTTTTGTTTTTTCTGGCACAGCACTCACGAGGCCATCGGCAAATTCGAGCGTCAGGGAGGGCTGCCGCATCGCGGCGTCGCTCTGTCCTAGAATATACCCGTCAGCACCCCGCACGACTACGTAACCACGCGCAAGAACATTCCTATAACTTAATGATATCAATAGCTTGGATATATTTCCAAATTGCGCATGACGCTGTTTGATGTCGACGAGAACGGCACGGCCCATGCGTTTTTGCATGTCGCCGAGGCGTTCGGTCCAGCGCGACAGGCGCTGCCGCAACATCGGCAATGACAGGCGCTGCGCGGTGCGGGTCAGCTTCAGACGTTTTTGTTGATAAAGCGCGAAAGCAGCGCGCGTTAATCCCTCACCCGCATGGTCGAGCCGCTGGCGCGGAAAATTCAGCACCGTATCGAGACGCGGAAGAGCGCGCAGCACCGAACGCAGACTTTGTTTCCGCCGTTCGTTCAGTTGCAACAGTGCGCGCAGTTTCCGCGCTGCCAGCTGCGAGAGTTGCATCAGCAGGTCGTTCCGCACCTGAAGGATAAGTTCGGCGGCGGCTGTCGGTGTCGGCGCACGAAGATCCGCAACATAATCGAGAAGCGTCCAGTCCGTTTCATGGCCGATGGCTGAAACAAGCGGGATCATACTTGCAGCCGCGGCGCGAACCACAATCTCTTCATTGAATGGCCAGAGATCTTCGATACTTCCGCCACCACGCGCGACGATCAGCACATCGGGACGCAGACTACCCTCCGCCGCATTGAAACCGTTGATAGCCGCTGCAACTTCCGCCGCGCTGGTGTCGCCTTGCACACGCACCGGCCAGACAAGCACGCGCACCGGAAAACGGTCGGCAATGCGATGCAAAATATCGCGAATGACCGCACCCGTCGGCGATGTCACGACGCCGATAACAAGCGGAAGGCGCGGCAGTTTTTTCTTGCGCGTTTCGTCGAACAGGCCCTCGGCGGCGAATTTCTTGCGCCGCTCTTCCAGAAGCGCCATCAGCGCGCCGAGACCGGACGGCTCCATTCGCTCAATGACGATCTGATATTTGGATGAGCCGGGGTAAGTTGTGAGCTTCCCGGTCGCGATCACTTCCAGCCCTTCCTCGGGCTTGAATTTCAGCTTCGAAAGCTGCCCGCGCCAGACCACCGCTTCCAGCTTGGCAGTGCTGTCTTTCATTGCGAAATAGGCGTGGCCGGATGAATGCGGGCCGCGATAGCCGGAAATTTCGCCGCGCACGCGCACATAGCCGTACGTATCTTCCACCGTGCGTTTCAGCGCGCCGGAAAGTTCGGAAACCGTATATTCCGCGACGTTCGACCCTGCCTCGCTTGATGACATATAATGTAGACCCTTGTGTAAAACTCTTGGCGCGTGACCTCTCATCTGCTTAAACGAATGCAGGAGAAATATCCATGCTGAATGTCTTGTTGATCGGCGGCGGCGGGCGCGAACACGCGCTGGCGTCCGGCCTTGTAAAAAGTCCGCTTTTGAAAAAACTTTTCTGCGCGCCAGGCAATCCGGGTATTTCCAAACTTGCTACATGCATCGCTCTCGATATTTCCGATCATGCCGCCGTCATCGATTTTTGCCGTGAGCAGGATATCGGTTTCGTCGTCGTCGGCCCTGAAGGCCCTTTGGTAGCAGGCCTTGTCGATGACCTCGATCAAGCAGGCATCAAATCTTTCGGCCCGTCGAAAGCAGCCGCACAACTTGAAGGCTCCAAAGCTTTCACAAAACAATTGTGCGATGAAGCAAATATTCCAACTGCAGCTTACGGAAAATTCTCAGATGCCGCATCGGCGATCGCTTATGTCAAAACACACGGCGCGCCGATTGTCGTGAAAGCCGACGGCCTCGCGGCAGGCAAAGGCGTTACAGTTGCGACCACACTCGAAGAAGCGATCGGCGCGATTGAAAACTGTTTTGACGGCGCATTCGGCGCGGCTGGCGCAGATGTCGTTATCGAAGATTTCATGGAAGGCGAGGAAACCTCTTTCTTTGCACTGAGCGACGGCGAAAATATTCTCGCACTCACCAGTGCGCAGGACCACAAGCGCGTCGGCGATGGTGACACCGGCCCGAATACGGGCGGCATGGGCGCCTATTCGCCTGCGCCGGTTCTGACGGCCGCGCTTGAAAAAACCGTCATGCAGAAAATTATCACGCCGACCGTCAAGACGATGAAGAAGCGCCTGAAGCGCAGCATCAAATGGAAACATTAAGTGTCCTGTCTTACTTGGTGG
>JAZKID010000128.1:0-6200 GCA_040385045.1 Pseudomonadota bacterium
GGGCGAAGAAAACCGAAAACATGCTGCTTTACCAGAACGAGCACGATAATATCAGCGCCGATATCCGCCAGGCCTATCGTGCAATTGACTCCGCCAAGCTGAAAATGAGCGTGCTGCAGCAATCGGTCAGCACGGGCGAAAAGGTAAATAATTTGTATATCGAGCAGTTCAAGGGCGGCAAACGCACGCTGTTCGAACTGCTTGACGCGCAGGCCGTGCTTTATGCCGCAAAACGCGATTACCTTTCCAGTCAGTATGAAGATATCCGCGCGCGGCTGATTTTGCTGCGCTCGCTCGGCCGTCTTGCGAAAACACTCGCTGGCTAAAGCGGCGATTTTTCCTAATCTTTTAAGTCTCAGGTCATGTTTTCAGGGTAATTTAGGCGAGCGGCGTTTCTGATGAAGCGCCGGTTGTGCGCCAGGCTTCAGTTAAGCGTTAGTTAAGAGTAAAGATGGCCCGTCCGGATCAAACCCAGCCTGAAGGCGTGCAGCAGAATGCCGTTGATCCGGCACATGATTTTCACATCGACAAACCGGCCGCGGGTGAGATCAAGGTTATTCCGGTCGATCAGGCAGAGCGCCTGACATTTTCTTTTTCGTCGCTGGATATTCGTCTCATCATCCTCGATGTCGACGCGGTGTTTATTTTTTCCGATGGCGCAAAAATCATTTTTCCAAACCTCGCTTTTGCTGAAGTCGGCTCGCATCCGCCCGAGCTGGTTTTTACCGACACGCTTCTTTCGCCTGTCGCTTTCCTGTCGAAAGCCGAAGAAGTTCAGCTTGTCGAAGATCCGGTCGGGTTCCAGCTTTCGTCGACACATGAAGGTGTCAAGGATACCGAAAACGTCGGCGGTCAGGATGTCGAGCAGCCCGTTTTGCCGGGGCATCCTTTTGCGCCAAGTGCGCAACTGTCGGCGCACAGCAGCGATGAAGGCGCAGCGCCAAAGTTCATTATCCTGCGCACGCCCGACGACGACACCATTACAAGTTCCACATCTTCTTCGGCGCCATCAAATCCGGCGCTGCCAACACCAAGTTCTTATGCAACGCTGAGCTTCGATCTTTTCGGCATTCATAACTTTTCGTCGTCTGCCCTTGGTGGCGGCGGCGAATTGCAAAAGGGCGGCGCGGCAACGCTCGCTGCCGAAACGGATTCGAGTTACGCTGTTCAGTATACGCCAGAAACGCTGACGGGTACGGCTTTCGACGATGTCATCTATGCTGAAAACCCGGATGAAATTCCGGCGGGCGCTGCGCTGCGCCGTCTCGACATCGGAATTGCGATGCCGGAAAACGGCTGGCTTGCGCAGACGGCCATCATCCAGAATTTGCCTGCAGGTTTTTCGATCCTGAACGCAACATATAGCAACGGAAAATATTATGTGACGATGGATCCGGGGGGAGACCCGAACCATCTCGTTCTGGACCTGCGTTATGTTCTGCCGGAAGACGGCGCAGCGCCGGACTCGCGCGGCTTCCTCGATTCTTTCACGCTCAACATCCAGTTCCTGACGAACACAGGCAACGGCACGGTTTCCGTTTTTGCGTTTCAGGAATTCGGTATCAGGCCGGTCAACTCGGCCGGTGACGCGACATATATCGACTCCGCTACGAATCTTCCGGTCATCGTTCTTGCCTCGAACCCGACCGGAAATATCATCGATGGCGGTGATGGCAATGACCTTCTTTATGCCGGCGCCGGTGCCGATGATGTGACAGGCGGAAACGGTGTTGATACGCTCAATTACAGTCGCTCGCAGAGTGGCGTCACCGTTGGCCTGATGTTCGGTGCCGAGGTCGGCGGCGGCTATGCCGAAAATGACAGCATCTCAGGTGTCGAAAATCTGATTGGCAGCAATTACCGCGACCTGCTCAGCGGCGATAATAGTGACAACGTCATTGAAGGCGGCGCTGGCGCCGATGTCCTTGAAGGTGCTGGGGGTAGCGACACGCTTAGTTATGCAGGTTCCTCATCCGGAATAATAGCAAACCTTATAAATGGTGTCGGCAGTGCCGGCGATGCGGCCGGCGATACGTTTTCCGGTTTTGAAAATGTCAAAGGCTCTGCCCATGCCGATAATATTACCGGCGATAACGGCGCCAACATTCTCGATGGCGGCGCAGGCAACGATGTTCTGAATGGCGGCGATGGAAACGATACGCTGCTGGGCGGCAGCGGCGCCGATACACTGAACGGCGGTAATGGTATCGATACGGCGGATTATTCTGCGGCCGTCTCAGGCGTAACGGTGGATCTGGCCACCCCTTCGAATAATGCGGGCGAGGCTGCAGGCGACAGCTATTCCTCGATCGAAAATATTACAGGTTCTGCTTTTAACGATACATTGCGCGGCAATGGCGGTTCTAATACTCTGAACGGCGGTAGCGGCAACGACATTCTTGAAGGCGGCGCCGGTGCAGATACGCTCATCGGCGGTAATGGAAACGATACGGCAGATTATTCGAGATCGGCGAGCTGGGTTGTTGTCGATTTATTGAACGGCACGGCCAGCGGAGGCGATGCACAAGGCGATACACTAAGCGGTATTGAAAATATTACAGGATCGGCAGATTTTGACACGCTCCTGGGCGACGGCAACGCCAATATATTGCGAGGCGGGGCAAGCGATGACTATCTCGAAGGGCGCGGCGGCGCAGATATTCTTGATGGCGGCGCAGGTACGGATACGGTTGGTTATTACAGTTCGTCGTCTGGCGTAACGGCCGATCTTGAAAACAGCTCTATCAATACGGGCGATGCCGCCGGCGATGTTTATATCTCGATTGAAGATATGGATGGCTCAGATAACGACGACATCCTTAGCGGGAATGCGTCTGATAACTATATCTACGGCAACGGCGGTAACGACATTCTGTCAGGACGTGACGGTAGCGACCGCCTGATCGGCGGCGCCGGCAATGATACGCTTTACGGCGGCAGCGGGAATGACCAGCTTTTTGGCGATAACAATGATGACGTATTGAACGGCGGCACGGGAGCGGACGTTCTTAATGGCGGCAGTGGTACTGACACTGCTGATTATTCGACGGCCGCTTCAGGTATAACGGCGGACCTGACGACGCCTTCAAATAATACAGGCGATGCTGCCGGTGATACTTATTCTTCAATAGAAAATCTTACAGGTTCTGCGTTTAACGACACGCTGCACGGTGACTCCGGTTTTAACACAATCGATGGCGGCGACGGCGACGATCTGATTATCAGCGATGACGGTCCGGATGGTTTGATCGGCGGTGACGGCGTCGACACGGTCAGTTATGCAGGCAGCCCTGCCGGCGTAACCGTCAATCTGACAACAAATGTCAACACCGGCGGTTACGCGCATCTTGACGTTTTAACCGGTATTGAAAATGTCATCGGCACGGCAGATGACGATGACATCACGGGCGATGCCAGCGATAACATGCTGGTTGGCGGTGATGGCAATGACATCCTGGATGGCGCAGACGGCAATGATCTGCTCGTTGCGGGTAACGGCAATGATACGCTGATCGGCGGCAACGGAACCGATATAGCCGATTTCAGCCAGACGTCATCGGCCATCAATGCCAGTCTGAATGCGGGAACGTACACAACCGGTAATCTCGAAGCCGGTACATTGTCGTCCATCGAGCGGATGATCGGCACGGCTTATAACGATATTCTTATCGGCGATGGCGGAGCAAATCACCTCAACGGCGGCGATGGTGATGATTTCCTCGTTGGCGGCGCCGGCCCGGATGCTCTGATCGGAGGAAACGGTATCGATACAGTTTCCTATGCGTTCTCGGGCAGTTCCGTCAGCATTAATCTTAACAATGGCGCAGGCCTTGGCGGCGACGCGCAGGGCGACAATCTTGTCGGAATCGAAAACCTGATCGGCACGGGTTTCAATGACTCGCTGCGTGGCAATTCGGTAGCGAACATCATTGAAGGAGGCAACGGCAGCGACAGTCTTTACGGTGAGGACGGCAACGACACGCTGATCGGCGGTGCTTCAAACGATTTACTCGATGGCGGCAACGGCAATGACACGGCAAGCTATGCGGGATCCGCGTCAGGCGTGACTGTCAACCTGACGACCGATGTCAACACGGGCGGAGATGCGGACGGCGACAACCTGGTTTCGATCGAAAATCTGATCGGTTCGGCTTTTGGTGACTCGCTGACCGGTGACGCCAATACGAATACTCTCAATGGCGGCGACGGCGATGATGTACTGGAAGGCCGCGCAGGTGGTGACGCCCTGATCGGCGGCAACGGCAGCGATACGGCAAGCTATGTCTCTTCAAGTCAGGGTGTTTCGGTCAGCCTGCTAACGGGGAGTACGTCGGGCGGCGATGCAGCGGGTGACACTTATTCTTTAATCGAAAATCTTCTCGGTTCCAACTTTGATGACACGCTGACGGGCGATGTCAGCGGCAACATTCTGAACGGCAGATCAGGTAATGATACGCTGAATGGCGGAGATGGCGATGATATCCTGATCGGCGGCGCAGGCGCCGACAGCCTTGCAGGCGGCAACGGTACGGATACGGCAAGCTATTCAACCGCCGCATCCGGCGTTATAGCCAGCCTGACGACGCCGGGTAGCAATACAGGTGATGCGGCAGGCGACGGTTATAGTTCGATCGAAAATCTCGAAGGTTCTGCTTTTAACGACACGTTGATCGGCGATGCATCCGCGAACGCGCTGACGGGCGGAGAGGGTGCGGATATTCTTGAAGGCCGCGCGGGCGCCGACACATTGAATGGTGGTAACGGCAGCGACACGGCAAGTTATGAACATGCGACAACAGGCGTCACGGCCGATCTTTCAACGCCGGCCAATAACAGCAGTGAAGCTGCGGGCGATACATATATCTCTATAGAAAATTTGACCGGCTCTGCCTTTGATGACGTGCTGATCGGCAATAACACAGATAACATTCTCACCGGGGGCGACGGTAACGATCTTCTCGAAGGACTTGGCGGCGCTGATCAGCTTGTCGGCGGCAACGGAATTGATACGGCTAATTACTCCAACTCTGCTGTTGGTGTCACCGTCAATCTCGCAGGTGCAGGCAGTAGCGGCGATGCGACCGGCGACACGTATTCCTCTGTCGAGAATGTGCTCGGCTCATCCCACAATGACGATATCAAGGGATCGACAGACGCCAATACGCTTTACGGTTTGAATGGCGACGACATCCTGGATGGCGGTGACGGTGATGACATCCTGAATGGCGGCAGTGGTGCCGATGCCATGAATGGCGGCAATGGAAACGACACCGCATCCTACGCTGATGCGTCAACGGACGTTATCGTCGATCTTGTGACTCCGGCAAGTAATACGGGTGAAGCGCTTGGCGATACATATGTATCGATCGAAAATATTGAAGGCTCGGCACACAACGACGAATTATACGGCGACAATGGCAACAACGTCCTCACCGGCGGTACAGGCGACGATCATCTCGAAGGCCGTGATGGCAATGATACTTTACTGGGCGGTGCCAATGACGATTATCTTGTCGGGGGTGCCGGCGCTGATGTTCTCAATGGCGGAGACGAAGTAGATACTGCAAGCTATGTGAATTCCGCAAGTGCCGTAACGGTGGATCTGGGTGCCGGAACAGGATCGGGCGGCGATGCGACAGGCGATACTCTCAGCAATATCGAAAATCTTATTGGATCGGCTTTCGATGACACGCTGACAGGCGATGCAGGCAGTAATTCAATCTCCGGCGGCGATGGCGCAGACGTTCTTCACGGCGGCGGCGGCGTCGACTCCCTTAACGGTGGAGATGGAGATGATATCCTTTTTGGCGATGACAGCGAGGGCGGTTTCTACGGCGATGCCGGTACCGATACGGTAAGCTATGCGACAAGCCTTGCCGGTGTTGCGCTTAGCTTGCTGGGCGGCGGCATATCCGGAGATGCGGCAGGCGACGGATATTACTCTGTCGAAAATGTCATCGGCAGCAATTATGACGATATCATCAGCGGCAATGGCATTGATAATGTCATTGATGGTGGGGATGGTGACGATACGCTTGAAGGCGGTGACGGTGCCGACACGCTGATCGGCGGCAATGGTGTTGATGCCATCAGTTACGCAAACTCTTTGTCCGGCGTCGTTATGACGCTTGATGGCAGTGCCGGTGTCGGTGGCGATGCGCAGGGTGATACAGCTACTGGTGTCGAGAATATCATCGGTT
>JAZKID010000128.1:6210-18409 GCA_040385045.1 Pseudomonadota bacterium
GCGGCGGCGATGGCAATGATACGCTGGAAGGCGGCGCAGGCGCTGACATTATGAGTGGCGGCAACGGCAGCGATACAGCCTCTTATATCAATTCGAATGCGGCTGTCAGCGTATACCTTGAATATAATATTGCCTTGGGAGGAGATGCCCAGGGCGATACATTTTCTTCCGTCGAAAATCTTATCGGGTCGGATTTCGATGACGCTCTTTATGGAGACAGCAGCGCCAATGAAATTTACGGCGGGCTTGATGCCGACAGTCTTAGCGGAGGTGACGGCAATGACACATTATTCGGAGAAGATGGCGACGATCTCTTTTTAGCAGGTGCAGGCGCTGATATCATTAATGGCGGCGCCGGATTTGACCGCGCTGATTATTATGACAGCGCTGTCGCCGTAACAGTCAATCTCCTGACGAACATCAACACCGGAGGCTCGGCACAAGGCGATACTTTAACATCGATCGAAATGGTGGCCGGTTCTTTCTACGATGATATTTTAACAGGGGATAATCTGCACAACACCATCTGGGGTTTCAATGGCGACGACCAGATCTTCGGCGGTGACGGAAATGACACATTGTATGGCATGGAAGGAAACAACCTGCTTGACGGTGGCGAAGGCGATGATCTGTTAATTGGCTCAACTTATCCTTCCGCGCCGGAAACCCTGATCGGCGGCAATGGCAGTGATACAATCACCTATGGCTATCAAAATATCGCAGTCACGATAAATCTGACGACAGGCATTGGCGGCGGCATGGCAGCCGGCGATACTTACACCGGCATTGAAAATATCGTTGGTTCATGGGGTGATGACACTTTGACGGGCGATGCCAACGACAACATCATCTGGGGTAATGACGGCTACGATACGATCGATGCAGCCGGCGGAAACGATATCGTTTACGGCGAAAGCGGAAATGATATCATCACGTTTACAAGCGGCGCGGATTTCCTGTCGGGCGGCGGAGGCGACGACGTTTTTTATGTCGACGGCACAACTTATATGAGCGGTGGTGTTAATGCCGTCACAGGAACGTCGGGTGCATGGATCGATGGAGAAGATACATTCCACGGCAATTATTCTCCGTCCGATTATGATCAGGTTGCTTTTAATATCGGCAGCGGAGCGATCCTGGAAAGCGACATGCTACAGGCCCTGCACGGTATCGACCATATCGATTTTTCGGCAGTCGGCGTGAACACCAATCTTCTTCTTTCTGCCGACGATATTTCGAACCTGACGTCGCGTGGACTTGGAGCGAGCAATTTTCTGGACATTACGGTCGACGGAGATGATGTATTTAATTATGACGCGCCGGTGGGTGGATTTGTTTCACCAACCATCGATATCAACGGCGATACGATCTATGAATATTATGACAGCTCAAACAACCTGATCGCGTCGCTCGGGTTGCATCTCGTCGCTTAAGATTTAAGCGCCTGAACGTTCCTGCAGGCGGCGCATGCGCTCGGCCAGCGTCAGCTTGCGCGGAGCGGCCGGTGTGCCGGGGGCCGCGTTGTTGCCGAGAACCTCATTGCGCAACTCGCCGTTCGGGTTTTTGCGGATCGAAGCGCCGGCCGCGCGCGGTGATGTGCCTGTCTGCTGCTGGCTTGGAACCATGCCGCCCGGCAGGGCATCCTTCCGCGCTGACGCATCGGCCTGATAGCGGCCGAACAGGCTGGATGGTTTCGGTTCTGCGGCGCGCGGTGCAGCGGTGCCGAGTGTCTTGCTGATGCCTTCTTCGTCACCGACGATTGCGCCGCCAAGAGAAGTAATTTCAGATGCAATATCATTGATGCGTTCGCGCAGCAGGGCATTGTCGGAGCGTTCTTTTTCCCAGTTGTCATGCGCGCCCGTTTCGAGCTGCTTGAGATTGGTCGCAAGGCGGTTGCGCTCTTCGCGGGCCGCGCTGAGCTGACCTTCGAGCGAGGCACGTTCCGAACGTGTACGCTCCACGTCCTGTAAAAGATTATTGAGGCGAAGCTCGGCATTCGCAGTACGGCGCGCCAGTTCGTCGTCAGCTTCCTTATGCTTGCTGAGCAGCGATTGTGCTTTTGTCGCCATGCGTTCCGTTTCGCCCATCTGCGCACGAAGCTGCGCGGTGAGTTCTGAAATTTTTGCTTCCAGCTGGCCGATTTCCTGTGCCTGCGACTGGACCGTGTCGTCGAGGGCGATCAGTTTCGTTTCCACGCTTTTGCCCGTGGCGCGCTGTTCGGCAAGCGCACGCTCGGTTTTCGAAAGCGCGTCGTGCTTCGCGGCATGATCGGCTTCCAGTGCTTCGCGTTCGCGCTGAAGATGGCTGACATCGTATTGAAGCTGTGAAATTTTAGTGTTGAGTGTCGAAAGCTCGATGCGGCGTTCCTCGGCCAAGGCCTGCGAGCTGGTGAGAGCCTTGTCGCGCTCGGCCAGCGTGTTCTGTGCTTCCGAAAGCTTGCCTTCGGTTTCGCGCAGTTTGCGGCCCGTTTCGCCGAGTTCGGATTCGGATTTCAGCAATTCGTTACGCTGGCGGTGTTCGCGCTGTTCAAGCTCACGGACGGATTCGGATTTGGTTTTGATTTCAACAAGCAGCAGGCGGATCTGTTCGTTCTTCTTGGCGATCTCGGTCACCTGGCTTTTCATCTTCTGCTTCAGTTCGTCGACAGACAGCTCAAGCTTTCGGGTCGACATGGCGAAATCGGCACGCAACTGGTCCCGGTCTGCTTTAATCTCGGATAGGGAGATCGGCATCGACGACTGAACGCGCTTGGTGGTCAGCCGTACGGCGCGGCGCCAAACGGCATTGGCCACGAAAATGGTCGCAAGACAGGCTGTAAAAAAGCCAAGACCAAAAAACATCACCATTTCAATCATGTGTCGCGCTTTCGTTTCAAAAAATCTGCTTTTGAGAAGCCTGACGGGCAGGCCTCACCTAGTCTGACCAATTTACGCTTTTTTAACGTTTAGAGCAAAGTCAGCCTTAAAATAAGGTAAACGCCCTAGAACGGGTTCCATGTCGGCGTATCTGTAAACTTCAGATAGCCGAGGTTTGCACCCAGCCTGGCGCCAACGCCGGAGCGGATCGGAGCAACCGTGATGGCCCCCTGCCCAAGAGCGGTAATGCCCACGCCGCCGATAAAATAGGCCGAACCGGAGATGCCGACAAAGCGTTGCAGCAACTGGTGGGGGTCGTTCATCTGGTAAACGAGCATCATCACCCGGTCGCCATTGCCGCCGAAATCGAAGCCGAGCGAGGGGCCTTGCCAGTAAATCTTCAGTTCAGGCCCGTTTTTCTGGATCAGGCGGCCTTCACCATAGCGAAGCCCCCCGACGAAAGCGCCGGAGCCTTCTTCACCCAAGATATAGGCGGTGGGCTGTCCCCATTGGCCGGCCGCATATTCGACAGCCTTGGCAAGGCCGGAAGAGACGCCGCCAAAGAAACGGTGCCCCGCACCAACGACTTCGGCGCTGCTGAACTGTTCGGGCGGGTCGGCTTTCACGGCAGGTGCTACGAAAGTGAGGAAAGCAAGAACGAAGATAAAAAGGGCGCGTTTCATGATTTGGAGAAACCTTAACGTGATGTTTAAGCCGGCGTTAGTCCGCCTCGGGCTAGGTTAGGACAGAAGTTTGTTTCCGAACGAGGGCCAAATTAGGGCGTTTGCAGATGATGCACAATACTAAAGTGTTGGCTATCGCCGTGTTCTTGACCGGATTTGCGCCGGTTATGGCCGCTCAGGCCGCCGAAACGGTTCCGGTGATCGTCGACAATTACACCGGTTACGCCATCGACGGCTATGACCCGCTGACCTATTTCATGGGCTCTGTTCCGCAAAAAGGTATTGACGGTTTCGAGGCGCGCTGGGGCGGCGTCAGCTGGCGCTTTATAAATGAAGGCAACCGCAAGGCCTTTATGATTTCGCCGCTTGTCTACATGCCGCAATATGGCGGGCATGACCCGGTTGCGTTGAGCCGCGGCCTGCTGACGCGCGGCGACCCGTTGATTTACCTTCTCCATGAAGACAAGCTGTATTTCTTTTTCTCGCCCTATGCGCGCGAGGATTTTTTGACCGATGCGGCCCGTACCCTGCGCAGTGCGCAGCAGAACTGGCCGCGCCTGAAAGATGCGCGCGATTAGCGTTCGCTTAGGTCTTTCATGGCAAAGTCCTTCGAAAGCTTTGCCGCGGAACTTTGCCGCGGTTAAGGTTTTGAAAAGAATTCAAGACTCTAGCAGAAATGGAAAATAGAATGTTCGAAGCACAGAAAGTCGTCGCCATGTCTCATGAAAAATCAGCTCATGACAATCCTGAAGCAGCGCTCGACGCCCTCGATCTGACAGCTTTGATCGCCAGCCGTATCTGCCATGATGTGATCTCGCCCGTTGGTGCCATCAACAATGGCCTTGAAGTTCTTGAAGACGAAAGCGATGAGGACATGCGCAAGATCGCGATGGAACTCGTCAAGAAATCTGCGCGGCAGGCTTCCGCGAAACTGCAGTTCTGCCGTCTCGCTTTCGGCGCTGCCGGTTCTGCAGGCGCTGAAATTGATACAGGCGATGCTGAAAGCGTTGCGCGTGGTTTTGTCGAAGGCGACAAGGTTCGCCTCGAATGGAATGTGCCGCGCCAGCTGCTTCCGAAAAATCGCGTCAAGCTTCTTCTCAATCTTGTGATGATCGCCATGAACACCATTCCGCGCGGCGGCCGCATGACACTGAATATGACGACCGAAGAAAATGGCCCGGCCTTCCTGATGGAAGCGCAGGGTCTGAACGCGCGCATCGCGCAGCCGATCCTTGACCTGCTGCAGGGTCCGCCGGAAGGCCTCGTCGACTCGCACATGATCCAGCCTTACTACACTGGCCTCGTTGCCAAGGTGGCGGGCATGGCGCTCGACATTAAAACCGAAGGCGACATCGTCCGCATCCATGCAAAGTGCGTCTGAAGCGCTACGATTTTAGGCTCCTTTAACCATAATCTGTAAGACTGCAGTCATCAGTCATGGTTCTGGCATGTGTGGTGGCCGCGTATGGATTCGCAACTTTACGAGTTTTTGAGCGAGACGAAAGAAAGCCTCGATGCCATCGATGCCGAGGTGATACGTTTTACGCATTCGCCTGCCGATCATGAAATTTTCAACACGGTTTTCCGCGTTGTGCATTCCATCAAGGGCGCAAGTTCATTTCTGAGTTTACCGGCTATCGAGGCGGCGGCGCATGCCGCCGAAACGCAGCTGGAAAAATTCCGCGGGGCGGAAGACAAAAGCACCGAGGCAAAAAAACTCATCGAGATTTTCTCTCTGTTGCGCGCTGTCGTCATGAAAACGGAAGTCGAAGAAGCAGCGGCCATCGGCATTGAACGATTTTCAAAAACACGCACGCAGCGCGTGAGTGTCGAATTGCTGCAGCAGGTGAAGCAGTCTGTCGCCGAACTGGTAACGGCACGAAATACGTTTGTCGACATCCTGCAGCAATCCGCAAACACCGAATTTGCCAAACCGCTTGAGCGTCTCTCCATGATTTCGAACGAACTGCAAAAATCCGTCGCGCATCTCGTCCGTGTGCCGCTGTATCAATCCATGCAGATGCTGCCGCGCAGCATTCATGAGCTTGCCGCCACGCTGGAAAAAACAATCGATTTCGAATCTCACGGTGGCGATATACTTGTCGAGGCGGACATCATCGAGCAGTTGAAAGGCCCGCTTTTGCAGCTTGTCCGCAATGCGGCCGATCACGGCCTTGAAAACGCCGAAGCGCGGCTGGCTTACGGCAAGCCGTCTTCGGGCAAGATCACGATCACGGCGCGTGAAAGCGACAACACCCTGACGATCGAAGTTTGTGACGATGGCAAGGGCCTCGATTACGATACGCTGCGTGAGGTGATTGCGCGCGACACAATAATCACACCTGTCGAATTCGACCTGATGTCGGATGAAGAAATCAGCAAGCTGCTTTTCACGCCGGGATTTACGACCGCAGAAAAACTCACGCCGCTATCGGGCCGTGGCTACGGTCTCGACATCGTGCGCGCGAATATCGAAGCGCTGGGCGGCCGCATTACCATGCGTTCCGTGCATGGCAAAGGCACCAGTTTTATCATCACGCTTCCGCAACAGGCGCAAGAGACGGCGCAGCATGTTTTCGAAGCACAAGTATTGCCTGCGGTGCAAACAGTTGCCACGCTCGATGACACAAAAGTCAGCTTCCTTGTTTTCCGTGCCGGATCTGAGCGGCAGAAAGCCGTGCCTGCACAATTGCTGACTCGGCTCGAACAGATCGATATGCGCCAGATCAAAAAAACAGGCGGCAACAGCTGGGTCTATTCCGGCGAAGATGTCGTGCCGCTCGTCTATGTCAACGCCACGCTCGCAACACAAACGAATGCGCTGCAGCCGATGCTGGTCTTTTCGGATATGACGCGTGCGATGGGTCTTGTCGTCGACGAGATCATCGGCGTCGTGCAGGCGCCGCTCGGCATCGATTTTACCGACGCGACGGACGATGCGATCGGTTCTATTCTCCTCGATCATGTGCCGACGGACATTATCGACATCGGCTATTACCTGCCGCTTGCGTTTGGCGGTGCAGCGCAGCATGTTCATGAAGAAACGGCTACAGTCGTGCAGGGTTTGCAGGGCAAGAAGCTGATCTTCGTCGAAGACAATGCCTTCTTCCGCGACATGCTGATGCCGGTTCTGAAAAACGCCGGCTTCGATGTCGAAGTCTTCTCGTCCGCCACCGACGCACTCGATGCGCTGAAAAGCGAAACACTGCCGGCGGCGATCGTGTCCGATATCGACATGCCCGGCATGAACGGTTTCGATTTTGCGCGCACGCTGAAAGCCGATATGCGCATGGCCGATGTGCCGCTGATCGCGCTGTCGTCTTACCTGTCGCGTAGCGCGGCTGAAAAAGGCCGCGAAGCAGGCTTCAAATCTTACATCGCGAAGTTCGACCGGCAGGGCCTGTTGAAAGCGCTCAAAAAGGGAATAGCCGCATGAAGACCTGTCTGATTGTCGACGATTCCAGCGTCATCCGCAAAGTGGCGCGGCGCATTCTCGAAGACCTGTCGTTCCAGATTTCCGAAGCCTCCGACGGCGAAGAGGCGATGAAGGCCTGCGACAAACAGATGCCGGATGCCATCCTGCTCGATGCGAACATGCCGGTGATGGACGGCTACGATTTTTTGATCAAGCTGCGCAAGCAGCCGGATGGCGAAAAGCCCATTGTCGTTTTCTGCGCGACCGAAAATGACCTCACTAACATCACCAAGGCGATGCGCGCCGGTGCGAATGAATATCTCCTCAAGCCGTTCGACAAAGAGCTGATGGAAGCCAAATTCGTCGAAGCGGGCCTGATCGGCGCGGCCTGATCCTCTTTTATCTTAAATGCGACTTGATAAAGCGGCCCTCCAGCCCTAGCTTATGGGTATGATCCAGACGGTCCTCATTGCCACCACCCGCGATCAAAAGACGCAGTTTCTGCTCACGCCCGTGTCTGAACTTGAGGGTGACGCTTCTCATGCTTCTGTTAGCCAAGAATTTTCCAGCGCCTTGGCGCGGGCTAAAAAGCAGCCTGAAAACCAGGCATAAAAAAACCCCGCTTTCGCGGGGTTTAGTTTTTCAAAAGAGAACTTGAAAGGCGTCAGGCGACGAAGGTTTCGCCCTCGAGTGGCTCGCGCAGCACATAGCCGCGGCCCCAGACCGTTTCGATGTAGTTCTGGCCAGTGGCCGCTGCCAGCTTCTTGCGAAGTTTGCAGATGAATACGTCGATGATCTTGAGTTCCGGTTCGTCCATGCCGCCGTAAAGGTGGTTGAGGAACATTTCTTTCGTCAGCGTCGTGCCTTTGCGGAGGGCCAGAAGCTCGAGCATCTGGTATTCCTTGCCGGTGAGGTGGACGCGCTGGCCCGAAACTTCGACCGTTTTCGTGTCGAGGTTGACCGTGAGGTCGCCGGTGTTGATGACCGACTGAGCGTGGCCTTTCGAGCGGCGAACGATGGCGTGAATACGCGCAACCAGCTCGTCTTTATGGAAAGGCTTGGTGAGATAGTCGTCGGCACCGAAACCGAGGCCGCGGACCTTGTCCTCGATGCCGGCCATGCCGGAGAGGATCAGGATCGGCGTCTTGACCTCGTAACCCGACATATCGGGCAGGTTCAGGTCGAGAAGGATAATGTCATAGTCGTAGAGCTTACCGAGGTCGGTGCCTTCTTCGCCTAGATCTGTCGTGTAAACGTTGAAACCTTCCGACTTGAGCATCAGTTCGATGCTCTGGGCGGTGGCGCTGTCGTCTTCAATTAGAAGGACCCGCATGCTTGTATTCCCCTCTGGCTTTTAACGCCTTTGGCCCTTTTCAGGCCTTCAGGCGGCGTTCTCTCTCAAAAAGCGTTCGACAAGGGGCGAGCCCGTTATCGAATCGTTATTAAACCTTACCTGTTAACTGTTAACAAAGTGTGATTCTGCGCCGCAAGCGTAAAGACTTCAGTTACCGCAATAATCAACCTAATCTTCAAAAGAAATAACACTGTGAGTCAAAATAGTTTAACGGCTTGACTCAGTATTTCTCTCTAACTGACTCTGTTGACTCGCAGATTTTTACTCGAGATAAAATTGTCTCACAAAATTTAGGTGGTGGCGAGCACATCACAATTAATTTGATGTCTTGATTATTGAAGCAATGCCGTTCTCGAATCGATGCAGCGGGTTTAACGTTTGATAAGGGGATATTTAATAAACCGATGCGCTCGCTCATTCAGGACATCGCTTCTATTCAGGATGCCGAAGTGTACGGCCGCGTGGCCGCTGTGCAGGGCCTGCTTGTCGAAGTGGCAGGCCCGCTTGCGGCGATGTCGGTCGGCGGCCGCCTGATGATCGAAAGTACGTCCGGCCTCAAGCTTCCCGCCGAGATTGTCGGCTTCAAGGCGGACCGCGCTTTATGTATGCCGTTCGGCCGTCTCGAAGGCGTGCGGATGGGTTGCAAGGCCACACTCGTTTCCGAAGACGGCACAATACGCCCGTCGGATGCGTGGCTCGGCCGCGTCATCAACGCACTCGGGGAGCCGATCGACGGCAAGGGGCCGCTCCCCTCAGGTTCGCGGATCATGCACCTAAAACAAACGCCGCCGCCGGCGCACAGCCGCGCACGTGTCGGCAATCCTGTTGATCTCGGTGTTCGCGCCATCAATACGTTTCTGACGTGTTGCAGAGGTCAACGCATGGGCATTTTCTCCGGTTCCGGCGTCGGCAAATCGGTGTTGCTGTCGATGATGGCGCGCAACACGGAAACCGCCGTTTCGGTGATCGGCCTCGTCGGCGAACGCGGGCGCGAGGTTCAGGAATTCCTAGTTGACGATCTCGGCGAGGAAGGCTTGAAGCGTTCGATCGTCGTCGTCGCGACATCGGATGAAAGTGCGCTAATGCGCCGTCAGGCCGCCTATCTCACCTTAACGCTTTGTGAATATTTCCGCGACGAGAACAAGGACGTGCTGTGCATGATCGACAGCGTCACGCGCTTTGCGATGGCGCAGCGTGAGATCGGCCTTTCGACCGGCGAGCCGCCGACGACGCGCGGCTATACACCCACCGTGTTTTCAGAACTGCCGCGTTTGCTTGAGCGCGCGGGGCCGGGCGAAGAAGGTTCGGGCTCCATCACCGGCATGTTCTCTGTGCTGGTCGAAGGGGACGATACCAATGAACCGGTGGCGGATGCGGTGCGCGGTATCCTCGACGGGCACATTATTATGGAAAGGACGATTGCCGAGCGCGGACGTTTTCCGGCGATAAACATTTTGAAATCTATTTCCCGCACAATGCCTAAATGTGTACCGGCAGAAGTTTCGCCTCTGTTGTTAAGGGCGCGTTCACTGATGTCGACGTATTCAGATATGGAGGAGCTGATCCGTCTTGGCGCATACCGCAAGGGTTCTACCCCGGAGGTTGACGAGGCGATCGCTTTCCACCCGAAGTTCGAGGCCTTCCTGAAACAGGGCAAGGACGAGAAGACGGGACTGGAAGAGGGGTATCAGCTGCTGGCGCAAATCCTAGGATAGGTTGGCGCGAAGCAGCTCAAGTGGAGTAACGAGTTATGAAATCGCGCGATACACTAATTCGCTTAAAGAAATTCCAGGTGGACGAAAAACGCCGCCAGGTCGCCCAGCTCGAAGGCATGATTGCCGAATTCGAGCGTATGGCGAACGAACTTGACCAGCAGATCGCATCGGAACAGCAGAAGGCCGGCATCCATGATGTCACGCATTTCGCTTACCCGACATTTGCAAAAGCAGCGATGGTCCGCCGCGATAATCTTCTACAGTCCGCCGATGGTTTGCGCGGTCAGCTTGAAGATGCGCGCGCCAGCCTGTCGGAAGCTTTCGATGAACTGAAAAAGATCGAACTTCTCGATGAGCGGGATCGCGAAGCCGAACGCTCATTGGATCGCGTTCGCGAGCAGGCCGAACTCGACGAGATTGCGGCGCGTTCGCACCAGGCCTGAACTCAAAACCAATATCAAAAAAGCCGTGGCAGTTTGCTGCGGCTTTTTTTATTTAAAAAGATATTAAAATCTTTCTTCGCAATTATGCGGTTCATAAGTGTTTCCATTTACCAGGAAGTTTTTTCGTTTTTTATTTACCGTGTTTGTTTGTGAAAACCATAAAGAGCTCCGGCAGAGTGTTTAAAAGGGACAGCTATGCCGCACTCAAATCCAGATTTAAAAAATTCTTCAATCCTCACAAGGTTGAGAAATTTCGCGAAAAACAATCGCGGGGCAACCTCGATCGAATACGGGCTTTATGCCTTGGGCATCTCGCTGGCCATCGTACCTGCCGTTCAAATGGTCGGCACGAGGAGTTCCACGACATATGCGCGCATCGGTGCCGGCCTCGCCGGCACGGATTTCATCGAACTGAAGGGTACAGAAGGTAATGATGTCATTACGGGTATACCGGGAATAAAAAATACCATTCGTGGATATGGCGGCGATGATACATTGACCGGCGCCGATCAGAACGACAAGCTTTATGGCGGCACCGGCAACGATACGCTGAACGGCGCGGCCGGCGATGATTTTATTTCCGGCGGCGAAGGCGCTGATGCGATCAGCGGCGGCGACGGAGAAGACACTGCGGATTATTCAGACTCAGCCTCGCCTGTCGCAGTCAATCTTGAGAACAATACGGGAAGCGGTGGCGATGCCGAAGGGGATACCTTCAACAGCATCGAAAATTTGACGGGGACGCCCGGTAACGACTCGCTCACAGGCAATTCGAGTGCAAACATCCTCAGCGGACTTGCCGGTAACGACACATTACATGGCGGTGGCGGTAACGATACGTTGATCGGCGGTGCAGGTGGCGACATTCTTGATGGCGGCCCGGGTTTTGACACGGTGAGCTACGCGACAGCTTCGTCCGGTGTTACACTCAACATTCAAGATCCATCAGGCAACACCGGCGACGCGGCCGGCGACAGTTACGGTGCCATCGAAGCCGTCACTGGCTCGAATTACGACGATACTATTCTGGCAACGCATATGACGATCAGCGCTGGAAAAGGCAACGACACGATCACTTCCAACTATTACGGTGCTAACCGCTACATTTTCAACATCGGCGACGGCAACGATACGGTGGCGACGACATATTATGACGCCGATACCTTTGTTTTTGGTCCGGGCATCTCACCGAATGATGTTTATGCGACAGTCGACGGTAACGACCTCATCCTCCATTACAGTGATAATGACACGATCAGAGTCCTCGGCGCTGGAGCGAATGTCAACGCTTCTACTCTTGAGTTCTCCGATGGGACGACACGCAGCATGTATTTCGACCCTGAGGTGAATACAATTCCGGGTTACGAAAACGCGGCGGTCAAGTCCGGCAGCAGCGGCGCAGATACCATGGACGGCTTGTACAATGGCGTTACCAATGCCGGTACGGGCGATGACATCCTGGGTGGCGGCTATTATGGCTCTAAAACATATTTCTTTGCCGAAGGCGACGGGCACGACACGCTCAACTTGACTTATTATGATATCGATAATCTTCTGTTCGGTTCAGGAATTACGTCAGGCGACATATCGACTTATGCCGTCGGCGCCGATTTTTACGTCAAATACAGCGCCAACGATTGGATAAAGCTTTCAAGCGCCGCTTATTATGCGACAGGGTACAAGACAGCGCTTATGAAATTTGCAGACGGCTCCTCACAGGGTCTCTTTACCAAC
>JAZKID010000129.1:0-6430 GCA_040385045.1 Pseudomonadota bacterium
CGAAGCGGCTTTTATGAAATTACGGAACAAGCGCTTAACGAAAACTTAAAGGCTTCGAAGCAAATTATTAACGAAACCGGCGATTCTTTGCCAACTTGACGCGTGAAAGATTGCGTTGCCGACATTGTGTTAACGCTCCCGTGACTAAAGTTGAGCCGGTTCTGTGCCGAAAGGCATGTAGGGGTTTTTATTTATGCAGTCGTTCCGCTCGAACACCACCGTCATGATTGGGCTTGCCGTTCTTTTCGGCGGGGCTGCGGTTTTTCTCGCGCGTGCATGGCTTGAACATCAGGCGGACCTTAACGCATCGCGCAGCACTGTGAGCGCACCCGTCAATCAGACGACGCTTGTCGTTGCGGCAGAACCGCTGCGCTTCGGCAATGAGCTTGAAGCTGCGAAACTTGCCGAAATTCCATGGCCAAGCGATGCGCTGCCGGATGGCGCTTATGCAAAAATTGACGACGTCATGAAAGATGGCCGCCGCGTCGTCGTTCGCGCGATGGAAAAGAATGAGCCTGTGCTGATAAGCAAGATTACCGGCTCCGGCGAGCGCGCAGGTCTTGCATCGCTTGTTACGGAAGGCGAACGTGCCGTGACGATGCGCGTTAATGACGTCAACGGCGTTGCAGGTTTCGTGCTGCCGGGCGACCGCGTCGATATCTTGATGAGCCAGTATGAGGGCAAGGATAGCAATGCCAGCGATGTCGTGCTGCAGAACGTCAAGGTTCTCGCCATCGACCAGATCGCCGATGACAAATCCGATCAGCCCAACATCGTCAAGGCCGTGACGATCGAAACGAATATTGCCGGCGCACAGAAAGTAACGTTGGCCTCATTGGCAGGCACACTCTCTTTCACGCTGCGCCGCGCGGGCGATATCAGCATTGCCAACGCGCGCCGCATCACGTTGACCGACCTGACACGGCAGGATACGCCGACAAGTGCACCAGGCCTCGCAAGTTTCATGATGTCTGCCGAAAAGAGCAAATCTGCATCACAGGATATCACGGTACGCGTGACCCTTGGCGCAGCGAAAAAAGAATACGTTGTTCCGCGTGAGTAACGAAAAACTGTCTGCCTGCTGCCTTGCCCTTCTGAAATGACCCTTTTGAGATGACAATGACACAATATATCGGATTCCACGGGAAGCTTTTTTCTTCGAAGCTGTCTCTTCTCGTTGCCGCATGCGCGCTGATGACATGCGCCGGCCTGAATGACGCTAGCGCGAAGATGCGGATTGTCGAACGCTCCTCCGACATGAAAATCGACACCGTGCAGGTTGCGCAGGGCACATCGGAAACGATCAAGGTCGATATGGGCTTTGCCGATATCGTCGTCGGCGATCCGGATGTTGCCGACGTTGTACCGCTTACCGACAAATCGCTTTACGTTCTCGGCAAGAAGCTCGGCCGCACCAGCGTTTCGGTTTACAGCGAAGCTAAGGAACTGCTCGGCATCATCGATGTTGAAGTGTCTTACGACACGCACCAGTTGTCCGCAGAAATTCGCAAACGTTTGCCGGACGCAAAAATCAAAGTGTCGTCGGTCAACGGCCGCATCATGCTGACAGGTTCCGCACCCGATGCAGTCACGCTCGATCAGGCGGTGCAGATTGCCAAACAGTTCGGTTCGGAAGTCGTGCCATCCGTCAATATCGACCGCTCACAGCAAGTCATGCTGGAAGTGCGCTTCCTCGAAGTCTCGCGTTCCGCGGGACGTGAACTTTCTTCGCGCCTTTCTGTCAATGGCCCCGGCTGGTCATCGACAACCGGTTATACGTCGCTGCAATCCGGCAATTCACCGTTCGGCACAGTCAGCGGCACGATCATCACGGGTGCTTACAATATCACGGCCAGCCTTCGCGCCCTTGAAGATCAGGGCCTCGCGCGCCGCCTTGCCGAACCAAATCTCGTTGCATTGTCCGGCGACACGGCAAGCTTTCTCGCCGGCGGCGAATTCCCTTTCCCCGTTCAAAGCGGCGACGGCGGACAGGTCTCGATCGAGTTCAAAAAATTCGGTGTCGGTTTGAATTTCACACCAACCGTTCTCAAAGGCGGCCTTATCAATATGAAAATCGAGCCGGAAGTCTCCGAGCTTGATCCGACGCAAGGCGTTTCCATTGGCGGCGTTTCCGTACCGGGCCTGATCGTGCGCCGCGCAAATACAACAGTTGAACTGAAAGACGGCCAGAGCTTCGCGATGGCGGGTTTGCTGCAAAGCGTCAACACAAATGACCTTTCACAGATGCCATGGATCGGCAGTATCCCGATTTTGGGCGCACTGTTCAAAAGTGCATCATTCCAGCGCCGTGAAACGGATCTCGTTATTCTCGTGACGCCGCACCTCGTGCGCCCGGCTGTTCCGGGGCAGGTGCTGCGTTCGCCACTTGATGCAACGAAGCGTGCGAATGATGTGGAATATTTCCTCGGCGGCCAACAGGAAGTGCCGCGCCGTGAAAACAACTGGCGCCGTGCAGATGGGCAGGCGCCGCAACAACCACAACCTTATAATTCAGGCGGACATATCTTAAGCCTGACAAAGCCCGAGGAGACGACCGGTGCCGTTCGCTAAAATCATCATCACTACCAGCGTCGCGTGCCTGCTGATCGGCTGCAACGATTACCTTGACCACAACGACCGCATGACGCCCTTTTCCGGCGAGGCCATGGCTGCCAACCGTGCGGCGCAGATGGTCGACCCGTGGCCGGCTTCCGCGGCCGACCGTAACTTCAGCACCAACGGCGAACGCATGATGCGCGTGATGACGAAATATAAGGGCGGTACGGCACCCGCAACATCGTCAGCAAGTTCCGGACAAGGTTCTAGCGGCGGCGATTCCGGCAGCTCAAGTGCCGACAGCAAAAGCGAAAATAGCGAAAAGTAAAATTTTATCTTTTCGCCTAACGCGCCTGTAACACAGGGCCTGTAATCTGTTTCTTGAGAAGGCTGGGATCTTTTAGAAATGTCGATCGATACACCACAAGCGGCGCGTAGCGTTGCGGCCAAAGGCTTGGTGCTGAGTCTTGATGACGGCTTGTTGCAAAACCTGAAAAGTGCAGCGGCGCCGCATCAGGCGGCACTCAACATGCAGTTTCAGAGAGGCCGCATCGAGGATACGGCGTCTGTGATCGACGTGCACGCCTATTCGCTGTTCGTCATCGATATCGACTCGCAGAACCGCGAATCCTTGCAGGCGCTTCAGGAACTGATGATCACGCTGCGCGGCGAAACGCCGGTGATCGTGATCACCGAAGGTTTCGACGAGATCGTCGCGCGCTGGCTGTTGCAGATCCGCGTGACGGACTTTGCAACCAAGCCAATCAACGCCGCCGAACTCATCAAGACATGCCTCAGCGCTGTGCATACCAATGCGCAGTTGCCCGGCCGCGAGGCCAGCATCACAACATTCCTGCCCGCAACGGGCGGCGTCGGCGTCACCACGCTGGCGATTGAAACGGCTTTCCTGAAACACATTAACAGCCGCAAGTCTGGCCGCACCTCAACCTGCATCGTCGACCTGAATTTTCAGAACGGCTCCTGCGCCGATTATCTCGATATGGAGCCGCGCCTCAACCTGTCGGAAATCGAAAACACGCCCGAGCGTCTCGACCGCCAGTTGATGGAAGTGATGCTGAACTATCACCCGACCGGCATCGCCGTGATCGCCGCGCCGAACCGCCCGGCCGAAATGCGCTCGTTCAACCCGGAACTCGTCACGCGTCTCCTTGATCTCGCCGCCAGCCATTTCGATCATGTCGTCATCGATATGCCACGCACCTGGTTCGCGTGGACCGATGCCGTGCTGACCGGCAGCAACCAGCTTTTCCTTGTCACCGAAATGACCGTGCCCGGCCTCCGTCATGGCCAGCGCCTGTTGAAATCCATCGAGGAACGCCTTGAAGGCGCCGTGAAGCCCCTCGTCATCGTAAACCGTTTCGAAGAACGTACCTTTGGCCCGGCCCTGAAGCGCGCCGATGTGGAAGCCGCCCTTGGCACGCGCTTTGCCGGCACGGTTCCGAACAATTACCGCCTCGTGCGCGAGGCGATCGACCGCGGCGTTCCGCTCGAAGCGGTGAAGGCTGGTAACAATATATCAACCGAACTTCGAAAAATTGTCATGCCGGAGGCTGTTTCCAGCACATCTCAACACAACTCTAAAGGACTTTCATTACCCTTTAAGCGATTGTTTGCGCGCTGATATTTTCACGTTCGCGCATTGGGCTTTAAGGGGTTTGGGTTTTGGCTTTTTCAGGGCGTTTTTCCGCACGCACGCAAGGCAGCACGCCGCCGGCTGAGCAAAAGCCGGAGGATGCGACGATTGCGAAAGCCATTGAAGCGAACATGCCCGCGCCGCCTGCGCCTGAAGTGCCGGCCGCTCCACTCCTTAATCCGAAACTGCTTGAAGCCAAGGTCCGCCTGCACCGCAAGCTGATCGAGGAACTCAATCTTTCCGCGCTCGAAAAACTGCCGCACGAGGAATTGCGCGCAGCCATCCTGCCGATCGTCTCGCAATATGTGCTTACCGAACGCATCGCGCTGAACACGCAGGAACTGGAAAATTTCTTTTCCGAAATTCTCGACGAGATGATGGGCCTCGGCCCCCTCGAGCCGCTTCTGAAAGACGATAGCATCGCCGATATTCTGATCAATGGCCCCGACAACGTGTTCGTCGAACGGCGCGGCCAGCTGGTGCAGACGCAGACGCGCTTCAAGGACGAGGCGCATCTTCTGCGCATCATCCAGAAAATTGTATCCGCCGTCGGCCGCCGCGTCGATGAATCGCACCCGCTGTGCGACGCGCGCATGCTCGACGGCTCGCGCTTCAACTGCGCCATCCGCCCGATCGGCGTCGATGGTCCGCTCGTTTCGATTCGTAAATTCTCGAAGAAAAAACTGTCGCTCGATAAGCTTGTCGAGGTTGGCGCGATCACGCCGGTGATGGGCGAAATTCTCGCCGCGGCCGTAAAATGCAAGATCACGGCGATTATTTCCGGTGGTACCGGCTCCGGCAAAACGACGATGCTGAACGCGCTGTCTTCTTTCATTCCGTCCGACGAACGCCTTATCACCATCGAGGACGCGGCCGAATTGCAATTGCAGCAGGTTCATGTCGCGCGCATGGAAACCCGCCCGCCGAATATCGAAGGCAAGGGCGAAATCCGCCAGCGCGATCTCGTCAAGAACGCGCTGCGCATGCGCCCCGACCGCGTGATCCTCGGCGAGGTGCGCGGCGAAGAAGCGTTCGACATGTTGCAGGCAATGAACACCGGTCACGAGGGCTCGATGGCCACCATCCACGCCAACAATCCGCGCGAAGCGATTTCACGCCTCGAGCAGATGCTCGGCATGTCGGCGATGCCGATGACGATTTCCTCGATGCGCAGCCAGATCACGGCAGCGATCAAGCTTGTCGTACAGCTCTCTCGCCTGTCCGACGGTAAGCGCCGCGTGACGTCGATTGCCGAAATTACCGGCATGGAAAGCGACATCGTGCAGATGCAGGAAATTTTCAAATATGTGCGCACCAGTGTCGATGCCGACGGCACGATCCACGGCCACCACCAGGCGACAGGTGTGCGCCCGCGCTTCCTCAATGAACTGAAAGCCATGGGCATCGATTTCCCGGGCACTTATTTCGACCCCAACAACATTCCCAAACATGATTGACAGTCTCGACCCGACACTGATGATCTCGCTGACCGCAGGCGTTGCGGTGGTGCTCGTCGTCGAGGCGTTTTACCTCGTCTTTTTCGCGCGGCGGTCTTACCGCACCTCGATCAACCGCCGCCTGTCGATTGCGCAGGGCGAAAACGACCGCGAAAAAATCCTCATCGCATTGCGCCGCGAACGCGGTCTGAACAGCGAGGGCAATTATGCGCTGCCGCTGATTGCTTTCAACAGCCTTGTTTTGCAGTCCGGGATTACGCTCGGCATTGCGAAGCTGCTGGTTATTTTTGTGGTTGCCGCGTTTGCCCTCGGCGGCAGCGCGTTCTTTTATACCAAAGACCCGTTCATCGCTCTTGGCGTGCTGGTTTTCGGCGTGACCCTTCTTCCCTTTCTGGTTCTGAAGTTCAAACGCGGCCGCCGCCAATCTGCATTTGGCAAACTTTTTCCGGATGCGATTGACATCATTGTTCGGTCATTAAAAGCGGGCCACCCGATCCCGATCGCCATCTCGATGGTGGCACGCGAACTGGCCGACCCCGTCGGCACCGAATTCGGTCTCGTCGCCGACGAGGTGTCCTACGGCAGCGATCTCGAAACCGCGATGCGCAATCTTTATTACCGCGTCGGGCAGGATGACTTGCCGCTGTTCGTTACCGCCATCGCCATCCAGACGACATCGGGCGGTAATCTCGGCGAAATTCTCACCAACCTTTCGAAAGTCATCCGCGAGCGTTATAAAATGCGCCGCAAGATTAAAGCGCTT
>JAZKID010000129.1:6440-29428 GCA_040385045.1 Pseudomonadota bacterium
TTTCCGCCGAAGGCCGTTTTTCTGCGCTCGCGCTGACAGCCCTGCCACTGATCGTGATGGCCGCTGTACACACAAGCTCGCCCGGTTTCTACGGCGATGTCTGGCATTACCCGATGACGAAAATCGTTCTCGGCTGCGCCGCGTTCTGGATGGTTGTCGGCAATATGGTGATGATGCGCATGGTCAACTTCAAGGTATAGGGCGCGGACATGGACATCTTGTTTAAAAATCTCGGCAGCGACTGGCCCCTGATCGGCGCGGCCTTACTGTTATTCTTTGCTGTCTTTGCAATTTCTTTCATGCTGTTGCAGCGCGCACGCGCGGGCAGCGAACTGCGCCGCCGCGCCGCCGGTATACAGTCAAACGAATTCACGACGAACAAACGTGCGCTGCGCGCGAAAAGCTTGCTGTCGATGAACAGCCTGATCAACACGATTGCAAAAAATTTCGATAGTATCGATCCTGTCAAAGCGAAAGTGCTGCGCAGCCAGTTGATCCAGGCCGGCCTCTATGATCCGCGCTGGGTGCCGAGCTTTTTTGCATTGCGGACGATTTCTGCCGTCGTTTTCGCGGTCGCCGCTTTTTTCTTCCTGCCGTACCTGATGGATTTTGAAAGCGGCAACAAGAAAAATCTCTTTACCGCAGCGATCGCGCTTGTTGGCTACATGGCGCCGGTTTTCTGGCTCTCGAAGCGTATCCAGAAACGCGCCGCCGAACACCGCGCGGGTTTTCCGGACTTCATGGATCTTCTCGTCGTCTGCGCCGATGCCGGTGTCAGTATGGAATCATCGCTTGGCCGCGTCGGCGGCGAGCTGGCCGAAACCTACCCTTCGCTCTCGTCCAATCTGCATCTCGCGGTTCTTGAAATGCGCGCCGGTAAAAGCACCAGCGATGCCTTGGAACATCTGGGCGAGCGCCTGTCCATCGAGGAAGCGCGCACCTTTGCAACGCTGCTTCAGCAATCGGAAGAACTCGGCTCCAGCCTGACCGATGCGCTACGCGTTTACTCGGACGAAATGCGCCACAAGCGCCTGTCGCGCGCGGAAGAAAAAGCCCACGCCTTGCCGGCCAAGCTTGTTATCCCGCTCGGTGTGTTTATTTTCCCGATTCTTTTCGTGGTGATTTTATTGCCTGCAGCGATGAAAATCTCGCACCTCAATTAGGAATTTGTTGACGTTTGGAGGCGCATCTTGAACCTGAAACATCCATCTGAGCTCCGCATGTCCGCTTTCCTCCGCACCCTGCTGATCTGTTTTGCGACTGCCGCGCTGGCAGGCTGCGACACCATGGACAGCGCCTTCGGTGCGCGGTGGGGCAGCGACCCGTCTGATCCGATAACAACAGTCGGCTCGCTGGCTGCCGCGCCGATCACGGCTGCCGAGCACAATGCCAAGGGTCGCGAAAATCTTCGCACCGGTCTTTATGGTCTGGCCGAAACGGAATTCCGCGCCTCGATCGAAATCACGCCGCGCAACCCTGAAGCCTGGCTCGGCCTTGCCGCCGCTTACGACAACCTCCGCCGCTTCGATCTTGCCGACCGTGCCTACAAACAGGTCCGCAGGCTTTTGGGCCCGACAGCCGAAGTGCTGAACAATGAAGGCTATTCCTACCTGATGCGCGGCAACCTCAAAAAAGCGCGCCAGCTTTTCGAACGCGCGCATAAAATGGACCCGGGCAACCCGGTCATCAACCGCAATCTCGACCAGATCAACACCGCGCAGGCGATGAATTTGCCGGTCGGGCAGTAAATACCCCTAAAAGGCTTGCAGCTTTAAACTTGATCGTCTAATCACGACGCTTCTGGACACTTAGCTCAGCGGTAGAGCACTTCCTTGACATGGAAGGGGTCACAGGTTCGATCCCTGTAGTGTCCACCATTAAAAAGTGCCCTGCACCGCGGCAGAATATTGAACCTGTATACTTCCAGTCGATTTTATTGAGAAATAGTATGCACATAAATAATCATGCAAGTTTGACACTAGCCTTAAATCAGCGCGATCTTCGCGACAGTGAAATCAAAAAACTTTGGAATTTACTGAACGACACACACGACAACGATGACAATAAAGCGCGTCTAAGTTTGGATGGTTTTGCTGCATTTATGCAGATCGGCGGATTTACGCAGGAAAGCAAAGGCCTTTTGGGATATCGGCAAAGCAAATATGATTTCGATACCAAGCGCTGGGACAGTTTTGCCAGCCAGTTTCAAATCCCCTATTCATTTTTCGATATCAATTCCGATGGCGACAAAAATATTCGTATCAACGATTTTGCCGATTTTTTTGATGTCGAATTCAGTCCTGAATTACAGGACTTCGTTGATGAGGGTGAAAAAGGTCTGAGCTTTCAAAACTTCAGCACGCTTTTCAAGTCGCCAGACGAAGAGATTATGGCTTAAGCCGCCAGCATGCGGTTGACCTCGTTGACGAGGTCTTTCAGGTGGAAGGGCTTCGACAGGATGCGCGCGTTTTTCGGCGCCTGTGAATCCGGGTTCAGGGCCACGGCGGCAAAGCCGGTGATGAACATTACCTTCAGGTCCGGGTCGAGCTCGGTGGCACGGCGGGCCAGCTCAATGCCGTCCATTTCCGGCATGACGATGTCTGTCAGAAGAAGCGTGAAAGCCTCCTCGCGCAGGCGCTCATAAGCCGAGCGGCCGTTATCGTAAGAGATGACCTCGAAGCCGGCATTCGCCAGGGCTTTGGCCAGAAAACGGCGCATATCGTTGTCATCTTCGGCCAGCAGGATCTTTGATGTCATTTTTGCCCTCATCCCAGAAGTCCCAAACCTACAATAAAATTGCGCATGAGACGTAAATGAACTCCAGATTCATGACTGATTTGCGGCAAAAAGAAAAGGAATCGTTCAGCGCTATATCCAGTATTCAAAAGCTTGGTCGCGAAATGGCCCATTCGGGTGGACAGAACCGGCTTTTCCATGCACAATTTGGGCTTGAGATTGCCAAAAGTTCATGAGTGATTCAGACAACGCCTTGGCCGACCCTCCGCTACCCGGTTTTGAAGTTCTGGGGTTGGAGCGGATGCGTGCCCCGCTTCTTCTCAACTCCCCCCATTCCGGCCGCGCTTACCCTTCCGGCTTCATCGCCGCATCGAAGCTTGATGCCCTGACATTGCGCCGCTCGGAAGACGCCTATGTCGACGAGCTCTTAAAACCGGCCACCCAGCGCGGCGTGCCGATGATGCATGTGCTGTTTCCGCGCGCCTTCCTCGATGTGAACCGCGAGCCTTATGAACTCGACCCGCGCATGTTCTCTGGCCGCCTGCCGCCCTTTGCCAATACGCGTTCTGTCCGCGTGGCCGGTGGCCTTGGCACCATCGCGCGCATTGTCGCCGATGCGAAAGAAATTTATGCCGCGCCGCTGTGTGTCAACAAGGCGCTGAACCGGATCGAGACCTATCATAAGCCTTATCACCGCGCGCTGAAAAGCCTGCTGCACAAGGTGCGTCACCGTTTCGGCCACGTGGTGATGATCGACTGCCATTCGATGCCGTCCGTGATGCGGGGCACCTCGGAAAAAACCAAGGCGGATTTCGTTCTCGGCGACCGCTACGGCACATCCTGCGCGCCGGGCATTCTGGATGTGGCGCATAAAACGCTGGAAAGTTTCGGCTACCGTGTTGCGCGCAACAAGCCGTATGCGGGCGGCTACATCACCGAGCATTACGGCGCACCGGCGCAGGGCTACCATGTGCTGCAGCTGGAAGTGAACCGCGCGCTTTATCTTGACGAACAGGCTTGCGAAAAAACCGACGGCTTCGATGTTCTGGCGCGCAGGCTTGGCCAACTGGTCGAGGCCCTGCTCGTGCATCTCGATACGGCGCTGGACGAAAAACCGATGGCGGCGGAGTAAGCAATGGAGAGCGCCAGCGCATGCGGTTTATTCATGAAGTATAATTCCTCAAAAGAGGATGCGACTTTACTCTATTCCGATTTTTCAAATTATCTTCTAAAGCAAATGCCGGTGGATCAACGAACTGGCGAGATAGACAATAAAAAGTTTGTATCCCTGCTGCTGGGCGACGTACGCGAACTGTCGGGCTCATCGAAAAAAGATGCAGCTCAACAACTCGACAAAATGGCTAATAACGATGGCAAATATAACGAAAAAGACATCGACTTTCTGAATGCAAAAGCTTTACAGATAAATCCCGGCTATCTTGAAGATGAAAACCGGAAAACTATGTCTGGGTCAAAATCTATCACCAAGAAAGAAGCTATCACATCGCTTTATGCGCAGATTCTTTTTGAAACAGCGGCTGCCAAGATCGTGAAATTTTTCAACATGGCTCAGAAAAATATTATCGACGGAAGGAAGATCGAACAAACGGAAAAGTTCAAGCAGTTTGTAGATTATGGCATTTCGCAGGATGACTTCTGCAAGGCCTATGGCAAAAAAGACTAATAAACCGGACTGCCCGGAATAAACGCATCGAAGGCGGCATAAAACTGCTCGCGGAAGACGCTTCTTTCCTGCAGGATTTCGTGCTGTGCGCCGGGCAGCACGATGCGCGAGCCAGCGCGCAATCCCACTACCACATGCTCGATTGCGATGTTCGACACTACTTTGTCGGCGCCTGCCGCAATCATCATGATCGGTACGGCGATGCGCGGACTGTAGGTTGCGTCGCTCACCTGCTCCATGGCTTTGAAGGCTGCATTTGCCCAGCCGATTGTCGGACTGCCGAGCGCGAGCTGCGGTGCATTGCGCAAAACATCGGCATTGCGCGCGAAACGTACGGCGTCACTGGTGACGGGGTTTCCGGCAAAGGGAAGAAAATCTGTCATGACCTTGCTTTCGCCGGGCGGAAAGCTTTTCCGCAAACCCAATGACGCCAGAATTTTTGTTGCAGCGCGCGCCGCGCCGACCGGATGATACATGGGCCCGAGACCGAACAGCGGCGAAGTAAACACCATCCGCTCGAAGGAATTGCGCAGCAAGGGTTCGGCCAGAAAAAGAACAAGCCCGCCCATGGAATGGGCCAGCACATAATAAGGTGGCGGACATTCGGGCAGCACGATCTGCTCCATGAATGTTTTGAGATCGGTGACATAATCGGCAAAACTGTCGACATGGCCCTTCAGCGGATTTTTGAGCAGGCGCTCCGAGCCGCCCTGCCCGCGCCAATCCAATGTTGCAACCGCGAAACCGCGCGCGCGCAATTCACCCACCGTCTCGAAATATTTTTCGATATATTCTCCGCGTCCCTGAAAAAGGCAGACCGTGCCGAGGCGCTGCGTGCCCTCAAGCGGCCAGCGCGCAGTGCGAAGTGTCACGCCATCCGGCGTTGTGATCTCGGTAGAGATGGCACCTTTCGGCAGCGGATTGGCAGGCGTATCAACAAGCATGGAAACATCCAACGTCTTGGCTGACCTTGCATATTTCCTGCAGGCGCTCAAGCCGCGCGCATCATTATAGCCACGCCGCCCACTTCATTTTTAAAAAATAGAGAATTACGCCGCTTTTTTATTTTCGCTGCCGACCAGCTTCAGAAACGCATCGATATCGCTTTGTGGCGTATTGAAAGCACAAACGAAACGCGACAGCGTGCAATTCGCGAGCACTGGCGTATTGGCACTTCGGCTTGTCCATTCATGAAACACAGCACCGTTGGCACGCAAGGCTTGCGCAAGCTCATCCGGCAAAAATGCGAAAACCTCGTTGCCCTGCACAGGAAAGGCGAGAGAAATATCCTGCGCTTCAAAACCCTTTGCGAGTTTCGCCGCCATGCTGTTGGCATGAGTAGCAAGATCAAGCCAGTGATTGTCTTCAAACCAGCTTAAAAACTGCGCTGCGATGAAGCGGTGTTTCGAAATCAGATGGCCCGCGCGCATGCGGCGGTATTTGAAATTTTCCGCCAGGGCCTTGTCGAAGAAGAGTATCGCTTCGGCGGCGATGGCGCCATTCTTCGTCGCGCCAAGTGACATGACGTCGATGCCAGCTTTCCATGTCAGCTCGGCCGGCGAACATTGAAGAGATGCGACGGCATTTGCAAAACGCGCGCCATCAAGATGACATTTCATCCGGTACTTTTTGGTTGTCTGGCTGAGCGCACGCAACTCATCCGGCGTATAAAGCACACCGCACTCATTGAGATTTGTCACGGACAGGCAGGCTGGCTGCAGCGAATGCGGGTCACCCTGCTTTGAGAAGGCAATCGCCTGCTCGACAGTTTCCGGCGTCAGCTTGCCGTTCATACCCGGCAGCCCAACAGTTCGCGCATTCGAAAAGAATTCAGGCGCCCCGCATTCGGATGTAACGATGTGCGCTTCTTCATGCGCAAAAATAGCGCCCCATGGCGGTGTGATATGTGCAAGCGCCAGAGCATTCGCCGCCGTGCCGGATGTTAGCAGGAACACCGCGACATCATGCTCAAAAATTTCCGAGACATTTTTTTCGAGCTGCGCCGTCAAGGCATCTTCACCATAAGAGCGCATCGGCCCCTGGCGCATCGCTTCATTCAAACTAGCAAGAATTTTTTCGCTTGCACCCGTGCCGTTGTCGCTTGCCAGATACATTTTTCCTCCATGGAAAACCGCAGAGAAAAACGGCGGCTTTTATTTGCGTTTTTCTTTTTTGGCCTGCGTTGCATTAGGACGTGTAACAGCCAGCGATTTGCGATGATCGAGCGGCCAGGTGAAATCGTCGCTGCGGCCGGGCTTGGCGGCATTGGCAGCCAGCGTACCCGTGACATCCGACGCGTCCGCTGCTGCTTTCGCATCACCGAGAAGCGTGCTTCCGTTGACCGGTGTTGCAACCGGTGTCAGTGAGATGACCGGACCCACATAACTGTCCTGAATGATCGGGTCATTCATCACCGGCTGGTTGATCGCGGCAAGATCTGCGGCGGCGGGCGAGGCCGAATTATAAACGACATCGCGGCGCAATTCTTTTTCGACATAGAACGCCATCTTGCGGTTACCGGCGGGCGTCAAAGTCGTGCCGTTACGCATGCGCAGGCGGCGCTTGTTGCCGTTCACATCGGGGCCGATGATGATGTAGCTGCCGTCTTCATCGACGAAACCTTCCCAGATATCGACAAATTTCGCGCCACGCAGGCGCGCCTTGGCGCGGAACTGTTCATTGAGGTAGGCAATATTGCTGGATGTTTTCTGCTGCGGCGCGGCAGGCAGGCCAACCCAGTAGACCGGCAGCACGCGGCCTTTCAGCGTCTGCGTCAGATTTTCAAGGCGCTGCATGTAAAGCGCGTTCCATTCATCGGAACGGAACGCAATTGATTTTCCCGCTTCGGAAATATCTTTATTGTCGTTCGTGCCGACCTGAATGACAACAGCGGACGGTTTCAGCGCTTCGATTTTATCTTTGACGAGTTGCGGCAGCCCGCCGCCGTCGCTTTGCAACAGGCTGGCATTTTCTTTCGAGATCGATTCAATACGCGCATTCGCGTCCGCGCCGAAAGCTTCGCGCAAACCTTGCGCGAGACCTGCTGATGTTTCATCACCGATCACGAGAATGACTTTCGCATCCGCGTTCTTGGCGACTTCCTTCACCTTTGGGCTGGCCGACGACACTTCGCGGCGCTCGCGGGCGCGGCGGCGATACTCGCGCGCCCGCCATGCATCTTCCTCATCGTAATAGCCGCGCGGCTGCGACCAGCGGTCCTGCTGATAACGGCGGGGCTGCGGGCGTTCGTTGAAGAAATCGAAAAAAGATTGCGCGTGCGCGGGTGCTGAAACTATGTCAGCCAGAAAACCCAACGCCACCAACGCAACAATACTTAAAATGCGAAACATAGCCCTGCATATTAAGCAAGTTTTGAAAAAAGGCTAGACAGAAAATGAATGCGCTGCTTCACGAATTACGTAAAGTTTGAAGCAGTTGCGGGCTTGCAAACCCGTCAGCGGGCAGGCCTTTGCTGGCCTGATAAGCGCGGATCGCCGCGCGTGTTTTCGCACCGAGCCTGCCTTCCGCGCCGCCCGTGTCAAAACCCTTTGCAGTCAACCGCTGCTGCAGTTCCTGCCGCTCGTTCGATGTGAGCATGCGGATGTGGCGCGGCCATTTTGTTTTGAAAGACGTGCCGCCCACCATGCGATCAGCAAGGTGACCGACGGCATAAGCGTAAGCTTCCGACCCATTGTAACGGCGCAGCAGTTCGAAATTTTTTGTCAGCAAAAATGCCGGACCGCCCGCACCTGTCGGCAGGACGAGACTTGCGCTGTCGTCACTGCGCGGAAACGATTTTCCGTTTGTGCGCTGCACGCCTTTTGCACTCCACTCACCCGTCGTGAATGTCTGGCCGGTGAGCGTGAGGTTGAAATTCGCAGGAAGAACGACTTCATAGCCCCATGTTTTTCCCGGGCTCCAGCCATCCTGCTTCAGGTTGTTGGCGGTGGAGGCCAGCGCATCGGGCACGCTGTCGACAATATTTTTGGCGCCATCGCCATCAAAGTCGACGGCGTAAGGGCGGAATGTCGAGGGCATAAATTGCGTGTGGCCGAACGCACCCGCCCATGATCCGCGCAGATGATGAGACGGCACATCGCCCGCCTGCACGATTTCAAGCGCTGCTAGGAGTTCGTTACGGAAATAATCCTGCCGCCGCCCGACACAGGCAAGCGTTGCGGTGGAGCGGATGACGGATTTGCCGCCGATATTTCCGCCGAAATTCGTCTCGACCGCCCAAAGCGCGATAAGGATCGCAGGTTCGACGCCGAACTGCTGCTGCATGCGCGGCCAGCTCGCTTTATATTTTGCAAGCATCTGCTTGCCCTTGGCGATGCGCGCTCTCGTGACCAGCGTATCGATGTAAGACCAGAGCGGCTTTTCGAATTCCGGCTGCTTGCGCATCAGCTCGATGATCGGCATGTCCGGCTCGATCGCGTTCAGCTCACGCTCGAACACATCCTGACGAATGCCGCGCGCCTGCGCCTGCGGCCATAGGCCGACGAGACAGTCGCGAAAACGCGCCTGCGCCATGAACAGTGCATCCGGCGTCATGTCGGCATGTTCCTGCGCCATGACAGGCGTTGCTGCGAGCAGTGCAAATGTAAAAAGGAAACGGCGCATCAGTTTTTCTTTTCCTCGGTACGCAGTGCTTCAAGAAGCTTCGGGCCGGTTTGCCCGTCGGCTTTCAGGCCGCGCGCAACCTGAAATTTTTTCAGCGCAACAATCGTGTCTTTGCCGACGCGGCCATCGGTGCCGCCCGTATCGAAACCAAGTCTGGTGAGGCGCTGCTGCATTTCCTGCAATTCTTCGAGGCTTAACTGACGCTCTGCCCCCGGCCAGGGTGTGACGAGCCCTTCGCTACCCATCAGCCGGTCGGCGAGCAGGCAAACGGACAGCGCGTATTTGAAAGACGGGTTGTACGACATCACCGCGTTGAAATTCGGCGTGAGGGCAAAGCCCGGCCCTTTCGGCCCGGACGGAAACGTTACGCGCACTTTCATGTCTTTAAGTTTGAAAGGTGTGCCGTCGGCATTCATCAGGCCGCGCGCTTCCCAATCGCTTAAAGAACGATAAACGCGGTTGTCGGCAAGCTTCATGTTGAAAGCATTATCTGCTTTCACCTCGAAGCCCCACGGTATCCCCGGCTGATATTTGCCGCGCTTGGCAAGGTACTGCGCCGTTGACGCCAGCGCATCGTCTGGCGGACCGAAAGGAGAAATTTTTCCGTCGCGGTTGAAGTCGAGGCCGACATTCAGCCACACCTCAGGCATCCATTGCGTATGGCCCATTGCGCCGGCCCAAGAGCCGATCATCTCTTCCGGTTTGGCCCAGCCGCGCGCGACAATGACGAGCGCATTGAGGAATTCTTTTTCCCAATAGAGACGGCGGCGCGGTTCGCCATAAGCCAGCGTGGCCAGCGAATTCAGCACAGGCTTCATATATTTCGGATTATCGACCAGTGCGCCGTAGGAAGATTCCATCCCCCAGATCGACGCAACGATCGCCGAATGAACGCCGTAGGTGCGCTCGACATTCTGCAGCAGGGTTGCATATTGCTGCGCTTTCGCGCGGCCTTCACGGATGCGCCAGTCGGATACGCGGCGGTTCAGATATTGCGCGACATCTTCCTTGATTTCCGGCTGGTCACGCACATCTTTATAAACGCTCGGATCCTGCGTGATGAAACGCATCAATTGCAGGTACAGGTCTTCGGCGATGCCGCGTGCCGTCGCGCGGGTTTTGAAATGCTGCAGCCAGTCCTGAAAACCCGCCGCCTCGGCCATATTTGCGCCGCACATGAAACCCACAAACATCAGCGCGGCGATGCTTTTGAAAGCAAAGCGCCGGAAAGAGGCCGTTGTTTTGAATGCGGCAGTCGTCATGACATGCACCTTCACGTGATTTGCGGAACAAATCGGTTAACGAAACGAAGAATATAGAATAGTAGACACAAACAGCAACCCGCATTCAGCCCTGAGGCCTTCATGACACAAACGCCTGCAAAACCTTTACGAAAAGCCGTGTTTCCGGTCGCCGGCCTCGGCACGCGGTTTTTGCCCGCCACGAAGGCCATTCCGAAGGAAATGCTTACGGTTGTCGATAAGCCCGTCATCCAGCACGTCGTTGAGGAAGCGCGCGACGCAGGGCTTGAACATTTTGTTTTCGTCACCGGCCGCAACAAGGGCGTGATCGAAGATCATTTCGACATGGCCTATGAGCTGGAAACGACATTGCGCGAGCGCAATAAAACAAAAGAACTCGAAATCTTGCAAAACGGCCTGCCTGCGGCGGGCATGACGAGCTTCACGCGCCAGCAGGCGCCGCTTGGCCTCGGCCATGCCGCATGGTGCGCACGCGATATCGTCGGCGATGAGGCTTTCGCATTGCTGTTGCCCGACATGCTGCACAAGGCAAAAGCTGACGGCTGCATGGCACAGATGGTGCGCGCTTATAACAAGACGCCGGGCAATTATATTGCCGTTTATGAAGTGCCGGATGAGCAGACTCATCAATACGGTATCGTGGGGCGCGGCAAGGATGTAGCTGGTGGTGCATTTGAGATTACATCGATGATTGAGAAACCGCCGCAGGGAACGGCGCAAAGCAATCTCGCCATTTCCGGCCGCTATATTCTCGAGCCGCAGATTTTCGATATCCTGAAGAACCAGAAGCGCGGCGCAGGCGGCGAAATCCAGCTCACCGACGCGATGATCGAGCTTGCGAAAACGCGCCCGTTCTACGGCGTGACGTTCGATGGAAAAATTTACGACTGCGGCATGAAAATCGGTTTCCTTGCGGCAAATTTGGCGTATGCTCTTGAAAGCCGGGAGCTAGGCCCCCTGCTGAAAACAGAAATCGCAGAACTTTTGAAAGGCTGAACTTATGATATTGCGAGCATTCGTTGCCGCTTTTGCGGCTACACTTGTATTTTCTCTTCCTGCCCACGCTCAATTAAAATTCGGCCTCGGCGCGCCGATGACCGGCGAGCAGGCCACATTCGGCGCGCAGATGAAAAGCGGCGCGGAACTTGCCATCGAAGACATCAACGCCAATGGCGGATTACTCGGCGAAAAGGTCGAACTCACAATCGGCGACGACCGCGCCGACCCGAAAGAAGGCCTGCTTGTTGCCAACAAATTTATCGGTCAGGATATTCGTTTCCTTGTCGGCCATCTGCAATCCGGCGTATCGATCCCCGCTTCGAAAGAATATGCCGACAATGGTATTCTGACAATCACGCCCGGTGCTACCAATCCGCAACTCACCGACAACGGATTGTGGAACTCGTTCCGTGTCTGCGGAAGAGATGACCAGCAGGGCGCGGTTGCGGGCAATTACATTGCCGACAATTTCAAAGGTAAAAAGATCGTCGTTCTGCATGACCGCACGCCATATGGCAAAGGCCTTGCCGATGAAACGCTGAAAGCCATGAAGGCAAAAGGCATGGATGCCGTTTTCTATGACGGCATCAACGTGCAGGATAAAGACTTCTCGGCTGTCGTTTCGCGCATCAAGCAGGAAATGCCCGATTACGTTTATTTCGGCGGCCTGCACACACCTGCCGGATTATTGGTGCGGCAGATGCGCGAACAGGGCGTCCTTGCTCATCTCATTTCCGGCGACGGGATCGTGACGGAAGAATTCGCAGCGATTGCCGGGCCCGGCGCAGAAGGCACGCTGATGACATTCGGCCCCGATCCGGAAAAAAATCCGGCGGCGGCAAAAGTCATCGAAAAATTCAAGGCGAAAAACCTGAAGCCTGAAAGCTATGCGATCTACACCTACGCCGGCTACCAGCTTCTGGCAGAAGGCATCAAGGCGGCGAACAGCACGGATGCGAAAAAAGTGGCGGAGGTTTTTCATTCCGGAAAAACATTCGATACCGTGCTGGGGCCGTTGTCGTTCGACAAGAAAGGCGATCTCAGCAAGCCGAATTACGTCATGTATGAGTGGGTGAAAGACGCCTCCGGCAAGATCGTCTATCGGCAGAAAAATCTATCGGCCCTGTAAGGCCTGCGCCATCGCGGGTTTCAGTGTGTCGACCGAATAAGGTTTTCGCACGATTGGCGTGCCCTTCAGCTCGTCCGGCAGTTCGATGCTTTCGCCATAGCCTGTCGCGAAAACAAACGGTACGTCCTTGTGCTTGAGGTAAAGCGCAAACGGAATGCTTGTTTCCGAACCAAGGTTGACGTCGAGAATGGCGAAATCCGGAAGCTTTGTTTCGGCATATTCTTTCGCGGCCTTGACGGAGCTTGCTGTTTCAACGCGCACCGCGCCAAGCTGGATGAGCATTTCTTCCGCATCGAGCGCGATCAGCATGTTGTCTTCGAGAACAAGCGCGCGCCCCGTAAGATAAATCTCGCTCTCGGCAGCTGCTACAGGGGCAGCGCGCCCTTTGCTCGATGTTTTATGAGATCCGCGGACGAAGCCGGCCGGAATAGTGAACAGCGCTTTTACGCCTGTCACATGATAAGTGATTTTTGCATCGCCCTTGAGATCGTAAGGAATGGAGCGCTCGACAAGCAAGGACCCAAAACCTTTTCGCTGCGGCGCTTTCACAGGCGGGCCGCCGCTTTCTTCCCAGCCGATGACAAGATTGCCGCCATCATCGAGCGACCAGAGAATTTTCAACTGTCCTGAATTATCGGCGAGGCTGCCGTATTTCACGGCATTGGTCATCATTTCATGCACGACAAGCGCGAGCGTAGTGAAGGCTTGCGGTTCGAGAACGATATTCGGCCCGTCAAGAATGACGCGCGATGTTTTGTCGCCGAGATAAGCGCTGGCCTCCGCGGTCAACAGCGCACGCAACGGCGTTGCCGCCCAGTTTTCGGCCGTCAGCTGGTCATGCGCGCGTGACAGAGCTTCGATGCGGCCGCCCACCGTGTCGATAAAATCCTGCACTGTGTCGGCGCGGCGGCTCTGTGTGATAACGCCGCGGATCAGCGACAGAATATTTTTCACACGATGGTTGAGTTCCGCGATCAGCAGGCTTTGCCGTTCCTGCGCTTCCTTCCGTTCTTTTTGCGCCGACTCGGTCAGGCGCAGAACCACCTCAAGCAATGTGATGCGGATGGATTCGCCGATGCGGCAATCGACAGACTGCCAGGGTTCGGACTGGCCGCGTACCGTTTCTGCCCAGGCTTCGAAACTTTTACGCGGTGTGAGGCGAATGCCGTTCGGCCCGAGACTGGCCGGCTTCGTCGGATCGCCGCCCCATGTCACGGTGCGCGCAACTTCGCGGCGGAAGAAAAGAATGTAATCGCGCGGGCTGCGCGAGATCGGCACCGCGAGAATACCTGCAGCGCGGTCCGGATAATCCTGCGCCGGTATATAATCATGGCCAAGATGGCACGTGGCATAAACCTTGCCCTTCACGCGCTCATTCAAGAATAAAACCAGCGGCCTGATTTCTTCTTCGCGCGGCGTGATCCCCTTCAACGTGATCTGGTCTTCCAGAACGATGGCGACGCCGTCAGAGGGAATACTGTCCTTAAAGTCGGCAACAAAATCGCGGATGTGTTTTGAAGGCTGCTGGTCGTCGGCAAACAGACTCATCAGCTTGTCGTGCATCGACCGCGCGCGGTTTTCACTTTCGACAACTTGCTCGCGCAGGCGCGTTTCAAGGATGAGCGAGAAAACCTGCCCGTAAAGCTCGGCAGCGGTCCGGCGCTCGAAAGAAATATGCCGCGCCGACATGTGATGACAGGCAAACAAGCCCCACAGCTCTCCGCCGACAATGATCGAAATCGACATGGAGGCGCCGACACCCATATTTTGAAGATACTCGATATGAATGTTGGAAACGGCACGCAGCACACTCATCGACAAATCAAGCGGCTGTTGCTGCGTATCGAGAATGGGATAGATCGGCGAAGGCGTGGAGTTGATGTCAGTGATGATGCGCAGCAGGTTGCGTTTATAGAGAATGCGCGCCTGTTTTGGAATATCGCTCGCGGGGTAATGCAAGCCAAGATAAGGCGGCAGCCCGGCGCGCACGGCTTCGGCGACAACCTCGCCCGCCCCGTCTTCCGCGAATTTGTAAATCATCACGCGGTCGAAACCGTTCAGCAGGCGGATATGCCGCGCCGCTTCACGCAAAAAACTTTCGAGATCCCGGCTTTGATGCAAACGGCTGAGCGTTGTGCGCACAAAGTTTCCGGCATCCAGCTCGTCGCTGGTATCGCTCGGCTCTGCTTCGATGATAACCTTGTCGTTCGATAAATGAACGGCAACGTCGAACAGCTTGCCGCCATCCAGGATCGGGATGGCAAAAATACGCTCCACCACATCCTGCGTACGGATCATCTGCAGGCGGTTTTTAATCGTGTGAATCGCATCGCCCAACAGCACTTGCGACAGCTGCTGCCCGATCAGCGAACTGGCGGCCTTGCCTAAAAGGGCCTGCGTACTTTCGGACGCATGAACAATCGTCCAGTCCTCCGAAAGGGCCAGCAGGAAGCCGAACGGCTGCACATAGCCCAGCAGGTGAATCGGCTCGCGGTCGCAATTCGTAATGTCGACATCTTTCGGTCGCAACGGCTCGCGCAGGGGAAGATGTCCGTTCATTCGGCGGCGCTCATGATCATTTCAGGCACATGCAAGATGGCGGCTTTTTCAAAAACCGAAAAAGCAAATTTTGCACCACGCGCGACCTCGTCCCGATCAACGTGCAACGCTTCAAGTTGATCAACAAAACTCGGCCATAGTTTTTCCGAAACACCGTGCGAGAGATAATTCTGCGCGGCAGAATGCTGAACCTGTTTCAACAACAGCTTCGCACCCAGCCTTGAACCTTCAAGCACATAGACAACGCCCGCCATTTCATCAGGTGAAAAATGCGCCCGCATCAGATCAAACGTTGAAATTTCAGCCGACATGTTTTCGCAATCCTTGATCAGCGAAGCACGGCGCGACCGTTGCGGCCAGTCGGGAAATATATCGGCGACGCCTGAAGCTTCCAGCAAATGCTCGAGAGGAATGAGAGCCGCCGCACTGGCGGTGAGAAATGAGCGATAATCTTCCAGCAAAGATAAATCGAGCAACGAGAAGCGGGCATCGAGCTGCCGATGACTGCCAGCCGTGTTGTCGCGCAAAAAAAAGCGCAGTGACTTTGCGCCATCGGTTTCCGAATTCATAAATGATGGAATAGCAGGGATTTATGTGCCTGCAAGTGCCGGTTTGTTCCATTTATCTTTATATTTTTGTATATTAATATTGCAGCTTCAAACCTGTTTCATAGAGCGTGCCGCTGACATCTTCGCCCGCGACGGATGAGAACAGACTGCCGTGTTCGATCCGCGTCTGCAGCTGCGCATAGCGGTTCAGCTTCCATGCCGTGCCGATGGAAGCGAGTACGCGGTGATCGTTGCGCGTGATGCCTTCGTAATCGTCGATCCCGAAACCGATGCTGCCATTCAGCGTCACGTTGCGGCGCAGGGCATGCTCGACAGCGACACTTGTATCATGCGAGACCCCGCCGATCGCACCGACCAGCGCATCGTCGAGAATTTTTGTGCTGGCCGCGACACGCACCGTCGTCAGCTCGGTCGGCGTCCATGCGACATTTCCGTCGAACGTGAAACCGGTGTAACTTGAAGCCGTCGGCTCGAACGGCGTCTGATATAGCAGCCCGAGTGCCAGTTCGCCTGTGAAGAACGGTGCAAAATCGAACATCACGCCGGCGCGTTCGGTCACACCATCCGACCCTTTCTGAAACCCGCCGGTATCGACGGTGATGTTGTAATCATGGCGGTTGTATTCGGTTTCCAGAAACGGCTTCAGGCTTGCGGTCCATTCGTAAGATGTCCGCGCCGCGAACTTGCTGTCGACCACATCGCGCTCGTCATTCGAAATTGACGGGCCGCTTGAGACGGGCGTATCGCCGAAATCGCGATTGGCAACATCACCGCGCAGTTCAAACCCGATGCGGCCCAGCGAATGTTTGAGCGCCGCATTCGCATCCAGCGTTTGCAGGTTGGGGCGGCCCGTTGCCGTTCCCGGCAATGTCGATGTGGTGAGTGCGCTGCCGTCCTGCGTGAGGTCGTAAGACGCGCCAAGTTCCAGTGTCGTGCCGCGGCGGATATCGATGCGGCCTTTCATTTCCGCGTCGAGCCCGCTCCTCGCATCGAGCCCGCCCGAGAAATAATCATAGCGCTCGGCGCCGAGCTTCATCGTCAGCTGGTGGCGCGACCAGTCGCTTTCCGCTGCAATTTCCGGGCGCAGGCGCGTGTAGCCTGACGAGATTGCGCCCGTCGGCGTACGGTTCACATTACTGTCTGCGCCGAATGAAGCCTCAACTGAAGGACGCACGATAAACCCGCCGCGGCGCAGTCCGAGCGGCGCATACGGATCTTCTTCATCAATACTGCGCTTGCGAGCGCGGAAATTTTCCGGCGGCATGACAGGTTGCGACAAGGAATAGGGATCGTAAACCGGTGCCTGCGTACTGCGCCTTTCAAGTGGATTCATGACACCGCGCACCTGTCCCTGCGTCGGTGTTTGCGCAGGTGAATTCGGCGCAGGCTGAACATAGGATACTTCGGAGCTGGCAGGCGCGATCGCTTTCAGGGGGCCGAAAAGCTCCACCCCGCGCAGGGTAGACACGGCAGCAGGTTCTGCCTGTGCGCGCGAGCGACGCTTTGACAGGGTATCAAGCCTGAAAAGCGACGAGAAATGCCCCTCTCCCGACTCTTTTAGCTGCGGTGAGACCTGCTGGCCATAGGCCGGGTTTTGGGCAGCGTAAGGCCACGCCAGCAGGGTGAGAAGCGGTATGGCGTAAGCCATACGAAAAGCTCCTGTGGAGCTTTTTGAGCGCCGAACGCCAGCTAAAACGGCAAGTGGTTTCAGCCAAATACCGCCATAAATATTGGTTATCCAAGCGAAAGACATATCTCTCCGGCCGCTCGCCGGTGCTCGCGGCGTTCGTTGCTCAAATCGATTCTCTGGATCGATTTGTCGGCTTCGCCGTCGCATCTCACCCACCTCTTGGCGCGATTTATAAAGAAATCGTAAAGACCTATGGTTAACGGGGCGTTACGTTTCGGGCAGAAGACATTGACAGCAATTGGCGTTTCGCCTCACACTTGGCCTATGAAACTCAAAATTGCCTCTTCTGCGCCCGATGCCGTAACGTCAGCCCTGCGCACCCTGGAATGTGAAACCGAGGCGCTCGACGCCCTCTATGCCGCCCTGCAGGACGGGATGAGCGCGCCTTTCCGCGAAACCGTGGAAGAGATCTTCAACAGCTCGGGCCGCGTCATTGTCGCGGGCATGGGCAAATCCGGACATGTGGCGAAGAAGCTGGCGGCGACGCTGGCCTCCACGGGCACCCCCGCCTATTTCGTTCATCCTGCCGAAGCCGGCCATGGCGACCTCGGCATGATCCGTTCGGAAGACGTGGTTCTTGCACTGTCATGGTCGGGCGAAACGGCAGAGCTGCGCGCCCTCATCGATTACGCCAAGCGTTTCGGCGTTCTGCTTGTCGCGCTGACATCGGAAAAAACCAGCACGCTGGCACAGGCGGCGGATATCGCCATCACCCTGCCGCGTGTGCAGGAAGCCTGCCCGAACGGCCTTGCGCCGACATCGTCGACATTGATGCAGATGGCGCTGGGCGATTGCCTTGCCGTCGCGTTGCTGGAACGGCGCGGTTTTTCCGCGCAGGATTTCCGCGTCTTTCACCCGGGCGGAAAACTTGGTGCGGGCCTCAAGCATTTGCGCGACGTGATGCACAAGGACAAGGAACTGCCGCTCGTCAAAAAAGGAACGAAACTGCAGGAAGCGATTTTGATCATGACGGAAGGTCGCAAAGGTTGCGCGATCGTCATCGATATGGATGGTCGTCTTGCCGGTATCATCACCGACGGCGATTTGCGTCGCGCCTTTGAAAAAGGCCGTTATGATACGTCCGTCGACGACATCATGACGCAGAAACCGCGCACCTTGACGCCGGAAGCCATCACAACCGAAGCGCTGAACATCATGAACACGGCCAGCATCACCGTGCTGCCGGTTGTCGACGGCGCAGGCACGCCTGTCGGCCTTGTGCACCTGCATGATCTGCTGAGCTTGGGCGTGGTTTAAGGCCGGTATCCCGGCGGCACGGGCGGCGCCTGATTCATCAAAAGAATAGTCACGCGCGAATTGCTGGCGGCGCGCGGCTCATTCGGCAGCAACAATTCGCTGTCCGATTTTCCCGAGACGCCGAAGATCTGCGATTGCGGCACGCCGCTTTCGGCAAGAATGGTGCGCACGGCATTCGCGCGGTCCGACGACAATTCCCAGTTCGTGTAACCCGGGCGTCCGGCAAGCGGCACGCCTGTCGTGTGACCCGTAATTGCAATTGGGCTCGGCAGTTTTTTCAAAACCGGACCCAAGGCACGTAGCGCTGCACGCGTGCGCTCGTAAGGATATTTCGAGCCTTCCGGAAACATCGAACGGCCTTCCTGATCGATCAATGAAATCAGCAGGCCGTCATCCGTCTCTTCCAGCATGATGCTTGAGGCCAGCGCTGTCACCTCCGGCAAAGTCTGCCATGCCTGGCGGAGCGTTGCCGCAGCCGACGAGAAATTCATTTTCTCGGTCACCGTTTCGCGCGGAGAGCGGCTTGTTTCGTGCGTGGAGTAAGCCGGGCCCTGCTCGCTTTGAAGATTGCTGTCTTTTGCCGAAAATGCGACATCGTCGTTTTTCAGTTCCTTGGAGAGATTTTTAAAATAATCCTTGATCGGAACGCCGTCGATTTCGACAACGCCGTTGAGGCGGCGGTCCATCTGCACGCCGAACGCATCGCGCATCGAACCGGCCATCAGCGACATCTGCGCTTTATCCTGCGACGAGAAGGCGACGAGGACGACGAAGAAGGCCAGTAGCAGGCCCATCAGATCGGCGAAGGTCACGAACCAGCCGTGCCCGCCGCCATGTGCTTTTTTCTTGCGTGCCATGTCGGGACCCGGGCGCCGTTACGCGGCCTGCGCCGCGTCGTCTTCATCCATTTCGGTGCGGGTCTTGTGCGGCAGGTACGCAACAAGCATTTCGCGGATGAGGGCAGGACTTTTGTTTTCGCGCATTTGCAGCACGCCGTCGATAATCAGCGTTTCAGTAATTTCATCGTGATGCAGTTTCAGCTCCAGCTTTTCTGCCATCGGCAGCGTGATGAAGTTGGCAAGCACAGCGCCGTACAATGTGGCGAGAAGCGCGGTCGCCATGAAGGGTCCGAGCTTTGAAGGATCGGTCATGTTCGCGAACATCTGCACCATACCCATGATGGTGCCGACCATGCCGAAGGCCGGCGCGCAATCGCCGATCGCTTTATAAACTTTCACGCCCTCTTCAAGGCGCGTGGCATTGAGATCGCGCTCGCGCTCCAGCACTTCGCGGATAAAATGCGCGTCATAGCCGTCGGCGATCATGCGCACGCCCTTGGCAAGCAGTTCGTCGTCGACTTCGACGGTTTCAAGCGCGATGGGGCCTTTCTTGCGCACGAGATCCGCCATTTCGGAAATTTTTTCGATCAGGTCGCGCGGGCCCATGCGCTTATGGCCGAAAGCGAACTTGGCGCCGATGATGAGACCGGTAATAACGGTCTTGAATTCGAAGCGGATAAATGTTGCACCCATCACGCCGCCGCCGATCACGATCATGGCGTGTTCGGACACATACATCGAGGCATTGCCGCCATCGAGCGCCAGAAAGGCAACCGTGCCGAGCGCGATGACAAAGCCGAGAACTGTTGCGAAATCCATCGCTACACCCGGCTTTGCGGCATGACGCCGCATAATTTAGTGATGACTGAACGCATAAAGCGTAAGGGCCCCGTTCTGGAGAAAAGCTGTTCTGGTCCAGAGCATGCGCGATTAACGTAAAAAAACCTTATCCGAACGTCAGCACATCACCGTGAAAACATGCTGAAACGACTATGATTTGCGCTGTTTTTTCGCAATGCGAAAAGATGCCTGTTTTTATGGTTTATTTTGAGTGAATTTTTTTAAAACAACCAGCCGGAAAGTTCGCGCTTTGCGATATGCGTAATCACGCGCATGCCCTCGCCTGAATCGTTCAGGGCGGGAATGTAGGCGAACTTCTCGCCACCGTTTTCCATGAAATAGCCGCGGTTTTCGACATCGAGTTCCTCAAGCGTCTCGAGACAATCGGCGGTAAAGCCCGGCGCTATAATGGCCAGCCGCTTGACACCCTCTTTCGCGAGACGCTTCACGGTTTCATCCGTATAGGGTTCGACCCATTTGCCTTTGCCGAAGCGCGACTGGAAAGCATATATGAACTGCCTATCGCTCAACTGAAGTTTTTCGCGCAGCAAGCGCGCCGTTTTCACGCATTGGCAGTGATAGGGATCGCCCTTCAGTAAATATTGTTCTGGCACACCGTGGAAACTTGCCAGAATAACCTGCGGTTCGAAATCGAGTTTCGCCAGTGACGTTTTCAGTGAATTCGCCAGCGCTTCGATGTAAACATCGTCATCGTGCCACGGCGGTGCCGTGCGCACCGCCGGCTGCCAGCGCATCTTCTGCAAGGCATCAAAAGCCTTGTCGTTCGCGGTTGCCGTCGTCGCCGCACAATATTGGGGATAAAGCGGGATCAGCAGGATGCGGTCGCACCCCTGTTTCTGCAAGGCTTCGATGCGCGATTGCGTGGTCGGAAATCCGTAACGCATCGCCCAGTCGACGACGATGTTGCCGCCGAATTCTTTCTGCAATTTTTCTGCTTGCCCGCGCGTGATGGTTTTGAGCGGACCTTCATCGCGCTCTTTGTTCCAGATCGACGCGTAGTCATGGCCTTTGCGCGACGGGCGCACGCTAAGGATAATACCTTGCAGAATCGGCTGCCAGAGAAGCGGGTTCAGTTCGATCACGCGGCGGTCGGACAAAAACTCCGATAGATATCGCCGCATCGGCCAGTAGCTCGTGCCTTCGGGCGTGCCGAGATTGAGCAGCAACACGCCGATCTTGCGCGGCGGGATGGAAGGGTGATTGGGGGGAAGATTTTTCATGACTTCAATTGTCATCCTGAGCAAAGCGAAGGATCTCTGTCCATGAGATTCTTCGGCTTCGCCTCAGAATGACAGTATTTCTTATTCTGCCGCCAGCGGCATGGCGTGCGGCGCACTGCGATATTGCTGCAGCAGATTATCACGCTCAAGCAGCGCCGGCTTCATATGGCGTTCCTTGACGTGGCCGTAGCCGCGGATTTTTTCCGGGATGGATGAAATCGCGATCGCCAGCGCATGATTGTCGCCGTTCAATGTCGTCAGCATTTCTTTCAGCCACGCTTCGTAGTCGGCGATCAGCTGGCGCTCTGCTTTCCGTTCATGCGTGTAGCCGAACAGGTCGAACTTTGTGCCACGCAGGAACTTGAACTTCGCCAGCAGGCCGAAGGCATTCCACATCCAGCCGCCGAATTTCATTTTGCGCGGCAGGCCCGTTGATGGATCTTTTCGCGCAAACATCGGCGGCGCGAGATGAAACTCGAGCTTTTTATAATCCGAAAACTGGTTCTTGAGCTGCGTTTTAAAGTTATCGGTAGTGTAAAGACGCGCAACTTCATACTCATCTTTATACGCCATCAGCTTGAAGAGATAACGCGCCACAGCTTCCTTCAGGTCGGAACGGCCAGCCGTCGTTTCAATTGCGGCGACATCGTCGATCCATTTTTTGTAACGCTGCGCATAAGCACCATCCTGATAATCGGTCAGGAATTGCACACGGCGCGCGACCATATCTTCGAACGTTTCGGAAATTTTTTCCGCATCCGTTTTCGGACGACGCTCTTCGAGAAGTTTTTCAACGCGCTCCGGATCGATCGCGGTGCGGCGACCCCAGATGAATGCATCCTGATTCATCTGCACGGCCTGCGCGTTGATCTTGATCGCTTCAAGCAAGGCTTCTTCAGACAGCGGGATACCGCCCATCTGCCAAGCATAGCCGAGCAGGAACATGTTGGCGGCAATCGAATTGCCGAACATCACCGTTGCAATCTGCGTTGCCGGAACGAAGCGCGCTTCGTTCATGGTTTCGGTGCGGATGCGTTTTTTGAGGCGCTCCGTCGGCAACGAATAATCAGGGTTGCGCGTGAACTCGCCGGTGATGATTTCTTCGGTGTTGACGATCACCTTTGTATTACCCGGCATCATCGCGCTGATCACCTTGGATGAACCGGTGACAAGCAGATCGCCGCCGATGACGGTGTTCGCCCCGCCGGCAGGAACGCGGATCGCCTGAATTTTATCCGGCGTTTCGGCAATGCGCACATGCACGAATACCGAGCCGCCCTTTTGCGCGAGGCCTGCCATGTCGATCAGCGCCGTGCCCTTGCCTTCAAGATGGGCCGCCATGCCGATGATCTGGCCGATGGTGACGACACCGGTGCCGCCGATACCGGTGACGAGAATGCCGAAAGAGCCATCAAGCTTCGGCAATTGCGGTTCGGGCAGGCTATCCCATGCGCCGAAATCCTGCTTCGGATCCGCCTTGCGGATTTTTCCGCCGAGGACGGACACGAATGACGGGCAGAAGCCCTTCACGCAGGAATAATCCTAGTTGCAGCTCGACTG
>JAZKID010000129.1:29438-36134 GCA_040385045.1 Pseudomonadota bacterium
GCCGGTGACGATGATGCCGTAAGGCGCGCCGATCGTCGGGAGTTTTGGTTCCGGCAAGGCCGGCACCTCGCCGCTTTCGGCCACACCTTTGCCGCGCTTCGGCTTGCCGCCATGCACCGTCACGAAAGACGGGCAGAAGCCCTTCACGCAGGAATAATCCTTGTTGCAGCTCGACTGGTCGATCGTGCGCTTGCGGCCGAATTCGGTTTCTTTCGGTACGACGGAGACGCAATTCGATTGCACCGAGCAGTCGCCGCAACCTTCGCAGACGAGTTCGTTGATCAGGATGCGCTCATCAGGATCGGGATATTCGCCCTTCTTGCGGCGGCGGCGTTTTTCAGCGGCGCAGGTCTGGTCGTAGATCATTGCCGTCACGCCGGAAATTTCAGCCAGCTCGCGCTGCACGAAATCAAGATCGTCGCGATGATGGAATGTCACGCCGGACGGGAAATCATGATCGATCACGCCGACATATTTATCTGGCTCATCCGAAACGACGGCGATACGCTCGACGCCTTCGGCGCGGATTTGCCGCGCGATCATGGCTGGATTTAAGTTTCCGTCATTCGCCTGTCCGCCCGTCATAGCGACGGCATCGTTGAAAAGAATTTTATAGGTGATGTTCGTGTTCGAAACGACAGCAGCACGGATCGCAAGCGAGCCGGAATGGTTGTAAGTGCCGTCGCCAAGATTTTGAAATACGTGCTTGCGTTTCGAGAATTTGGATTCGCCGACCCAGTTCACGCCTTCGGCGCCCATATGCGTGTAGCCGCCGGTGTTACGGCCCATCCATGTCACCATGATGTGACAGCCGATGCCTGCATAGGCCTTCATGCCTTCAGGCACTTTAGTTGAGGTGTTGTGCGGGCAGCCAGAGCAGAAATGCGGCGTGCGAACGGCAAGATCTGTCAACTCGGCCTTGCGGCCTTCCGCAGAACGGATCAGCGCCATGCGCGCGTCGATGTCCGCGCTCTTTGCATAAGTATTGATGCGTTCGCCCATGACGAGCGCAATCTGGTTCGGATCGAGCGCGCCCTTAACGTGGAACAACCAGTTATCGTTCTCGTCGCGCTTGCCGATGATCGGCAGCGCATTGCGGCCGTATAGAATTTCGCGCAGCTGCACTTCGATCAGCGCGCGCTTTTCTTCAATGACGATAATCTTCTCTAACCCTTGCGCAAATTCGGTAATGGTTTGCGGAACCAGCGGCCATGGCGCGGCCACTTTCAGAATACGCAGACCAAGCTCATTCGCTTTGACTTCATCAATGCCGAGCGCTTCCATCGCTTGACGCACGTCGAGATAGCTTTTGCCGACGGTGATGATGCCGAGACGCGGCGCGCGGCCACCACTAGTGATTGTTTTATCGAGGCTATTGGCGCGCAGATAAGAGAGCACTGCTTCGCGGCGATAGGTGTGCAACCGCTCTTCCTGCGATGCCGTTGTGAACATGCCGTCACTGGCGCGGATGTTGAGACCGCCTTCCGGCATTTTGAAATCTTGCGGAATAATAATTTTCACGCGGTCAAGCGCGCCGTCGATCGAGCTGGTCGATTCAATCGTGTCCTTGATCGCCTTGAATGCAACCCAGTTGCCGGAGAAGCGTGACAGCGCCCAGCCATGCAGACCGTAATCGAGAATTTCCTGCACGCCGGCCGGCGACAGGATCGGCATCATCAGATCGACGAAGTGAAAATCCGTCTGGTGCGGCATCGAGGACGATTCCGCCGTGTGGTCGTCACCCATCAATGCAAGAACGCCGCCGTTTTTCGACGAGCCTGCAAAATTCGCGTGGCGGAACGCATCTCCGCAACGGTCGACGCCGGGACCTTTGCCGTACCACATGCCGAACACGCCATCGAACAGGCCTTCGCCGTTCATCTCGGCCTGCTGGGTGCCCCACAATTCCGTCACCGCGAGATCTTCGTTGAGGCCGGAATGAAAATGAATGTTGCGCGGCGCGATATATTTTTTCGCGCGCATGAACTGCTGGTCGAGACCGCCGACAGGCGAGCCGCGATAACCGGAAATATAACCGCCGGTATTCAATCCGGCCAGACGGTCACGCTCGTGCTGCATCAGGCACAGGCGGACAAGCGCCTGTGTGCCTGAAACGAAAATACGTTTTTCGTTCAGATCATAACGATCGTCGAGTGCAACACGCTTCAGCGGTGCGCCACCGTCATGAGCCATTTTTTTCCTCCGCGGAATAATCCATGCGTCACGCGGGGTATAGCGCGACGGCTTGTTTAGAACGCCTTTAAATAAGGCAGGTTATGGCGAATGCAATAGCCGGAAACTGCGGCAAATGCCAGTGCCGAAAAGCCTTGTAAAAAGCCCCGGTGCCGTTTTGGTTAATTGATGACGCGGATATCCGGCGCAATGATGGCCTCAGCCATCGCATCGAGATTTGCCGTGATCTCATCCTGCGTTTCGCCCACGAACGCCCAGGTTTCCTGCGAAGCGCAGTTTTTCATCAAAAGACTGGCATTATTCAGCCCGCTGAAATAGCCCGAACTGTTTTCACCGCCATTGCGCAGGACCATCCAGTCCCAGTCGTTACGTGAAGGCGTCGAACTGTTCGGGATGGTATCGGGGAAATTCGGGTTGTCGTAAATCGTGTCCGGATTTTTGATGTAGAAGGTGAAAACGTCGCCGTCGTTTTTCAGGCTCGTACAGACGGCCGGGTCAAACGGCTCTTTCGCGCGCGAATGCATCCCGTCGGAAAGAATGACAATGACACGCCGCGTATTTGCCGGTAGCGGGCTGGTTGTGACAAAATAATCATGCAGTTCCTGGAAAGATGTTTTCAGATCCGTGCCGCCGTAAATGCCGTCGCGCCCGAGCTCGTAGGTACTGGCATAAGCAAGCCGCGCCGTTGCAACATCGGTATGTGAAAAATCTTCCGCCGCATGCAGGTGGTGATCGAAGTAATGGCCCGTATAGTTGATCGTGATCGGAATCGGGTTATTCACCGCAGCCATATGGATCACGCTGAGCACACCGTTAAAGCCGCGAATTCTCGAGCGGACCACGTCCATCTTCGGTGTTTTACCGGCATTGCGAATGGTCGAGCCATCGTCGTGGCACATGAAGAAACAACCGGCGGCGTTGACCGGCGGCGGCGTGCCGTCGGCGGGCGAGCCCATGGACGGCGACATGTCCATGACAAAATGGATCTCGACATTTTTGTCCGAGAAATAAGCGCCAGCTTTCGCCTCGGCGGAAATTTCAAGGACGTTGAAACCGATCAGTTGCAGGATTGACGTTTTGACGCCCGCTTTTGCCGTGACCGTCACCGCCTTTTCGTCGGGGTCGACATAAGTCAGCGTGGGCGTGACATAGCTATACTTGGCAGGGTCATCGGGATAATTCGTTTCGAACACCGCCTTCATCACGGTCAGTGGGTTTTCCACCGGGTCGGCATGACCGGGGCGGAAGAATTTGAACTGGCTGCGCGCAACGGCAACAGCCGCCGCTTCCGCCGCAGTACGCAAGCCTGCATATTCGCGGCCGACATTGCGATAATCAATGGCGCCGCCGACAATGGCAAGAATGGGCAGCAAAAGGATGGCGAATGCCGCCGCGACATAGCCTCGCTCTTCCTTGACGAAACGTTTTGAAAGAGCATTCAGGTTCATGGCGGCCTTGCCTTTTGACAGTGGCCGCGATTGTGCCAGCTTTATCTTAATGAGCGGTATAACAATTGGTTAAAAGCTCTCCCCAGTACGTTTGATTTAAAGCCAAGCTGCTTTACAATAACAGCTTTTCGAGGCAAGAGAGGCAAGATGGACAAGCCAAAAACATTTTCACTTGAACACCTTCTCACCGTCTGCGGTGCGGTTGTCCTGTTCTCAAGTCAGGTGATTGCGGCTGCCGTTGCCGCAGCCTGGGCTTTTGCGGGCATTGCCGGCCTCGGCGATATTGGCTTTTATGTTCTTGGTGCGATTTTTGGAAGCTTTGCTCTCTATGCAAGCTTTGCCTTCGCGCGTGAAGCGCTGAAATCGGAACCACTTTATATATAGTTAGAGATTATATCGCCTGGCGGATCATGCTGCGCGGATTGGCCTGCGGTGTCGGCATGATCATCATGGTCTGCAGTTCGGCGCTGAGTTCCTGAACGCAAAAATCCTTGAGCAGGAACGATGACGACCATTTGCTTTCATAATTGCAATCAAGGAAAGCGAGACGCAGCACGGCCAGATATTTTCCCGATGACGGAATATCGCGGTTCAGCACATAAGCGAACCATTCGCGGATAATTTTTTCTGCGGCGCTGTCGAGACGGTGCTGAACACGGTCGAGACCGCCGCTTGCCAGCGCCTGATGTGCTTCGTCTTCGATCGCAAGTTTCAGACGGTCAATCGTTGCCGTATCCGAAATACCAAATGACCGGCACCACAGTTTTGCAACCGGCTCGATGAGATTGTCGATCGTCGCGGCATGGGAGACGACGGAATTCAGGTTTGCAGCTTCCAAAGATTGCGAGGGGTCGTTCAACATTTACTTCTCTACATTCATCCACAAAAACACGTGGGTCTAAACGGCCTTGAGCGGTCAAGTGTTCCGCCAGTGTTTCATCTTATAGTTTAGAACCGCAAATATGGCAATGTTAAGATGAAGAATGAGGCGCGCCATGGCGCCCGAGAACCTGATCGAGCGGCTTCACTGGGTAAGACAGAAGAAGGATTTTCTCTTTCTGGCTCAGTGTTTCCGGCCCGAGACGGAAAAGTTTTTCATACAGCAGGCCGACCTCGATGGCGATGCGCTCGCTCGGCGCAACTTCGGGGATCAGTGCGGCATGAAGCGCGCTCGCCTGCGGATCGGTTAAAATTTTAAGCAGTCCCTGCGAGCGGTCTGGTTCGGGCAAGGCACTTAAAGTTGCAGCGCGCGCCAGTTCTTTCGGCGTATCGACTTCTTCCGGCGTCAGGAACAGGCCAAGGTTTTTCACCCGCTTCCCGAAATCAGCAAGGCTGCTCCAGTGCGTGAGAAACGGCGACAGCACAAGACCGGCGATCACCGGTGTCATCCACCAGAAGAACCCGGGGTTCAGGACGTAAGCCAGCGTGCCCCAGACAAGCCCGATCAGCACATGCTTGTAATGCGCACGCAGCGATTGCCGCCATGACAGGCCGGACGCATCGCGGTTCTGCACTTCCCAGCCCACGCTTTTTCCAAGCAGGGCCGTGACGACGAACAGGCTGTGCAGCAGCATCATCACCGGCGCGAGCAAGGCCGAGAAAACAAGTTCACCAAGTGCAGACAACAGTAACCGCAGACGCCCGCCATAAAGCCGCGCCGTTCTGGCGCGCGCCATCAGCAGGAAGACTGAGAGAAATTTCGGCACGATCAGCATGCCGAGCGTGAAGGTCAAAAGCGTCAGCATGTCGCCTGCGCGGTCGATCGGCCATGAGGGGAAAAGCGCGGGCGCGCCGGTAAAGAAACTGTGCTGGCGCTGCGCTTCTTCCCACGCCGTCAGTGTCGATGTGAAGAGTAGCGCGAACCACAGCGGCGACGAGACATAAGCCATCACGCCCATAAAGAGATGCAGGCGGGACAGCAGGCGCAGCTTGGTGCCGAATACGACACGGATGTGCTGCAGGTTGCCCTGGCACCAGCGGCGGTCGCGCGCGGCGTAATCAGGCACCGTCGGCGGTAGTTCCTCCCATGAACCTGTCAATGCCGGCACCATCCAGACTTTCCAGCCCGCGCGACGAAGAAGCGCCGCCTCGACGAAATCATGGCTCATGATCGGCCCGCCAAGCGGCGGCTTGCCCGGCAATACGGGCAGACCGCAGCATTCGATGAAGGCTTGCATGCGAAGAATGGCGTTATGGCCCCAGTAATTTCCCGAGCCCAACTGCCAGAAGGCGAGGCCTGCTGTCATCGTCGGACCATGCACGGATGAGATGAATTGCAGGATGCGCGCGAACAGGGTCACCTGCCCTGCCGGTTGCGGCGGCGACTGAATGAGGCCGACATTGTCATTCGCCTCCATCAGCTCGACCATGCGCACCATGGCGGCACCGCTCATCACGCTGTCGGCGTCGAACACGATCATGAAGTCGTAAGAGCCGCCCCAGTTCTCGCAGAACTCCATCAGGTTGCCGGATTTCTTCTCGAGGTTTTTTTCGCGGCGGCGATAAAAGATTTTGGCGCCCTTCAGCGTGCGGCGCATTTCGCCCCAGCCCAGCTCTTCCTGAATCCAGATATCCGGATCGCGCGTATCGGAAAGAATGAAGAAATCGAACGCGCTTTCATGTCCGAGACTTTTCAATGACTCATAAACCGAGCGGATGCGCGCAAACACATTATGCGGGTTCTCATTATAAACCGGCACGACAACGACCGTTTTGGAATTCAGTTTTTCGACCAGCGGCAGGTCGCGGTAACGCTTGAGGCTGATCGGGTCGAGATCGAGCGCGCGCAGGAAAAGCCCCGCGATCGATGTCGAGAACGATAGCGCGATCCAGAGAAAATTGATGGTGAAGAGAATGACGATCGTCAGCTCGAACCCCGTCAGCCCGTCGCTTTTGAAAACATCCAGCATCAACAGGCAAGCGGCAACGGTGAAAAAAATCGCCGAGCCAAACAGCGCAAGGCGGCGCAGAACGCGAAAGCGCGAGCGGAGAGTTAAGAGCGGCGACATTGTTCTGAAACTTTTCAGGAACGATGGTACTCTTAGTTAGGAGCATG
>JAZKID010000129.1:36144-37248 GCA_040385045.1 Pseudomonadota bacterium
TTCAATTCCGCCACGGATAGATCCACGTTTCGGTAATCGCTTTGCCACCAGCGCTGAGATAAACGCGCATGTCGGCTGTGGTGTCGGCCTGCGGCACAATATCGAATGTCGCGCGGAACCCGCCGATGCGCGCATGCGGTACGACACTGCTGGCGAGAATCTTGCCGGACGATGTCGTCACGACCGCTTCGACGACGCCCGCATTCTGCAAGTAATAGCCAAGATCGCCGCCGGAAAAATCGACGATGAAGCGCTGCGGGCGGATATCGCTGTCCGGCTGCGGCGGCAGCTTTTCTTCATAGGTCGCAACGATCTTGCCGCCGGGATGCGATGTTTCATCCGTCAATTCATTGAGTGCGTGCAAGCGATAGCTGAACGTCGTCGATCCGCCTTTTTTCAGAGGCTGCTTCGGCATCCAGTACGACAGCACGTTATCGTTCGTTTCGTCCGGCGTCGGGATCTCGACAAGCTCGACCGCCCCCTCACCCCAGTCGCCAAGCGGCTCGACCCAGTAGCTCGGGCGCGCTTCGGCCTGCGCCTCGAGATCCTGATAATGGTCGAAGTTACGGTCGCGCTGCATCAGCCCGAAACCGCGCACGTCGCGGTCGACGAAATCCGACACGGCCAGTTGCGACGGGTTTCGTAGCGGCCGCCACAGCCATTCGCCCGCACCATTATGAATCAGCAGGCCATCGGAGTTATGAACTTCCGGCCGGTAATCTTCACCCGCGCGGGGTCGCCCCTCGCCGCTGAAAAACATCGACGCCATCGGCGCAAGACCAAGCTTCTTAATATCTTTACGTGCATAAAGCGTCGCACTGATATCGACTGCCGAGGCGACACCGGGCGTAATCTTGAAATGATAGGCGCCTGTCAGCGACGGACTGTCGAGCAGCGCATGCATCATGATCGCGGAGGCATTGGCGGCGGGCGTCTCGATCCACACCTCGCGGAAATAAGGAAACTCCTCGCCGCTCGGCAGCGCCGTGTCGACCGCGACGCCCCGCGCATGCAGGCCATAGCGCTGGCCACGCGCCAGCACGCGGAAATTCGTCGCACCGAGGAACGAGATCAACTCGTCGTAAACGCCCGGTGTATTGAGCG
>JAZKID010000129.1:37258-37846 GCA_040385045.1 Pseudomonadota bacterium
TCGGACGTCAGAGATTCAAATGTTGTCGTCGAAAAATCGAACAGTTCCGGCGAATAGGGCACGCCCCATGCCTTGCCGCCGTTAACGAGATTGACGCTGACGCCACGGCTGTAGAGGTAACCGATATGATTCAGCTGGACACGAAACGGCGAGCCGCCGTCGCCGAAGAAAGCGCGCTCGGGCCGGAATTTCAACTCGCTGTAAGCTTTCGCCGAAAGATTGCGCACGCTTTCCGGCGCGAGACCCTGATTCGCTTCGTAAGGTTTCTGGCTCAGGGTTTTGGCAAGCTGGTCGACCGTCGCGGCGCTGAACTGTTGCGCATTGCCCGGCGCGTTCTGCGCAGAAGCAGGCGCGATGCCGAGCAAGGCTACGAACGAAAAAGCCTGCAGCAGAGAGCAACGCGCGAAGGTGTTTGTTTTCAACATGCCAGAGCTTTACTTTCTTTTCCGCATCTCTGCTAGCGGCTTCGACTTGCTATCCTTGAGCGTTATGAAGATGGCAAAATTGTTGCGCGTTCGACACAGCCGTGGACATTAACTTCGCGCTAACGAAAAACTTTAGAAAACTCTTGCATCGAAGAACAATAGG
>JAZKID010000129.1:37950-38272 GCA_040385045.1 Pseudomonadota bacterium
ACTTACTTTTGTCTCACCCAATTTCGCACGTGCCTGTGGCCACGTGCCAGTCGGTGGGCATGCGGGCAAGAGACCGCACAGCCGCCCGGAGCAAAGAAGAAGATGTGGGACGTCTTCTTCCGGTGAGAACCGCGCCCCGTACATACGACTGGCAGCCGGAAAAGACCGGTGAAACGCGTTCTCCGCGCGTGACGTGGCTTGAAGCAACGACGTAACGGGTTTTTTCGGGAAACCGCTTAGGCGGGATTTCGAAGGAGCTTGTACTTCATTGCCAGGCGTGCGGTCGGGATCACTCCTTACCAATCAAAAGGCAGCACTACTG
>JAZKID010000129.1:38282-44608 GCA_040385045.1 Pseudomonadota bacterium
CGGAAACAACCGAGAGAGCTTGTAACTTCATTGCCCGCCGTGCGGTCAGGGATTTCCCTCACCAATCCAAAGGCAGCACTTAAACAGCCGGTTTTCCGGCAGGGTTTCATGATTTTCCGTTTCGGGGGTCCAAGCTCCGTACGGCAAAACGTGAGATCCAAGGGTTTTCTTTTACTTTGGTTTGTGAGGACGCATCCTGATGACTGACCGTATCCGTGACTATCTTGCCGCCAACCCTGCCCAAAACGGGCCAGTGCTTGTGCTCGACCTCGAGCAGGTGCGCGACAACTATACCAACTTCGCGAAGGCTTTGCCCGACACACGCGTGTTCTACGCCGTGAAAGCGAACCCTGCGCCTGAAGTGCTGCAGCTGCTTGCCGATCTCGGCTCCTGCTTCGATGCCGCCTCCGTTGCGGAAATCGAGATGGTGCTGGCGACCGGCGCTGACGCTTCCCGCGTCTCCTTCGGCAACACGATCAAGAAAGAGCGTGATGTTGCCCGTGCCTACGAGCTCGGCATCCGCCTCTTTGCGGTCGATTGCGAGCAGGAAGTCGACAAGATTGCACGCGTGGCACCGGGCTCGAAAGTGTTCTGCCGCATCTTGTGCGATTGCGTCGGCGCGGAATGGCCGCTGTCGCGCAAGTTCGGCTGCGCGCCGGACATGGCTGTCGATGTGCTGGAACATGCGCATCGCCTCGGCCTGATCGCACATGGTCTTTCTTTCCACGTGGGCTCGCAACAGCGAGACACTGGAAGCTGGGATCGTGCGCTGGCGCAAGCGGCGCAGGTGTTCCGCGACTGTGCGGAGCGTGGCATCAACCTTGCCATGGTCAACATGGGCGGCGGCTTCCCAACGAAATACCTCAAAAAGGTACCGGCGGTGAAAGCTTACGGCTCGGCCATCTTCACGGCGCTGCGCAAGCATTTCGGCAACCAGATACCGGAAACGATTATCGAACCGGGCCGCGGCATGGTCGGCAATGCGGGCATCATCCAGACGGAAGTCGTGCTCATCTCGAAGAAGAGCAAGGCGGAGGATGAAACACGCTGGGTGTATCTCGACATCGGCAAGTTCGGGGGTCTCGCCGAGACGATGGACGAGAGCATCCGTTACTCGATCAAGTCGAAGCGTGACGGCGGCAAGAAAACACCTTGCGTGCTTGCCGGCCCGACCTGCGACAGCGTCGACGTGATGTACGAAAAGGCGCCGTATGACCTGCCTGTCTCGCTCGAAATCGGCGACAAGCTGCTGATCGAAGGCACGGGCGCGTATACGACGACCTACTCGGCCGTCGCCTTCAACGGCTTCGACCCGCTCCGTCAGATTGTCATCTGACGCGCGCCATCAAAACGGCGCAAATTTAAACTCTAATCCGGACTATCAAGCCCGGGCCTCTTTTCGAAAAAACGAGTCCTTTTTTTGGTTGGAGGTCAAAATGACCCACATCATGCCTGAACATCAGAACGACGCTGTCGCGATCGAAGCTTTGCTCGAGCGCGCGTTCGGCAAAGCACGCCACCGCAAGACGGTGCAGAAAATGCGCAAAGCTTTTCTGCCCTCCGAAGGCTTGGCGTTCGTGATGACAGACGACTTTGACACCGTGATCGGCACCATTCGCCTTTGGGATATCGAGGGCGAGAATGGCGCACGTACGCTGTTGCTTGGCCCGGTTGCCGTTGCCAATGAATATCGCGGCCAAGGCCTCGGCGATGCGCTGATCCGTCACTCGCTGGCGCAGGCTCAAAAGCTTGGGCATAAGGGCGTCATCCTCGTCGGCGATGCGTCTTACTATGGCCGCTTCGGCTTCACGCGTGACCTGACATTGCAAATGAAGCTGCCCGGCCCTGTCGATGAAGCCTGCTTCCTTGGGCTTGAGCTGGTTGAAGGCGGTCTGAAAGATGTCACAGCCCTGCTGAACATCACCGGCACATTGCGGCCGAAAGCACAGCCGAAGCGCAAGGCAGCTTAATCACAATCGTCATTGCCGGGCTTGACCCGGCAATCCATCTTCTTAAAAAGAAACAATGGATGCTCGGGTTGAGCTCGGGCATGGCAATTTTTAGCGACCCGTTTTGAAAGGACCACAGCGTCATGACCACGCATCCCGTCTACCATGAAATTACCGGCCCCGTGATCATGATCGGCTTCGGCTCAATCGGCAAAGGTACGCTGCCGCTGATTGAACGCCATTTCAAATTCGACAAGAAGCTGTTCACCGTCATCGACCCGAAAGATCATGACCGCAAACTGGTCGACGACCGCGGCTACCGCTTTCAGAAGGTTGCGATCACAAAAGACAATTACCGCGACGTGCTGGGCAAGCTGCTCGACGAGAGCAAGGGACAGGCCTTCATCGTCAACCTTTCGGTCGACGTATCGTCGCTGGAAATGATTAAATACGCGCAAGAGAAAAACGCGCTCTACATCGACACCGTCGTCGAACCTTGGGTCGGCGCTTATTTCGACAAATCGCTTACGCCTGCACAACGTACCAATTACATGATGCGCGAAGGCGTGCTGGCGATGAAAGAGCAGTCCAAAGGCAAATCGACCGCCGTGTCGTGTTGCGGCGCCAACCCGGGCATGGTTTCCTGGTTCGTGAAGCAGGCGCTGATTGATGTCGCGAAAGACACCGGCGTCGATGCCGGTAACCCGCAGACGCGCGAAGACTGGGCCAAGCTGATGCAAAAGGTCGGCGTGAAAGGCATTCACATTGCCGAACGCGACACGCAGCAGGGTTTCGACCCGAAACCGATGGACGTGTTCGTCAACACCTGGTCGGTCGAAGGCTTTTTGTCGGAAGGCATGCAGCCGTCGGAACTCGGCTGGGGCACACACGAAAAGTGGCTGCCGGAAAACGGCCGCAAGCACACCGAAGGTTGCGGCGCGGCCATCTACCTGTTGCAGCCGGGCGCGAACACGCGCGTGCGCTCGTGGTGTCCGACACCGGGCGCGCAATACGGTTTCCTTGTCACGCACAACGAGTCCATCTCGATTGCCGATTATTTCACTGTCGGCACAGGCCATGATGCAACCTATCGCCCGACCTGCCATTATGCTTATCACCCCTGCAACGGCGCGGTGCTGTCGCTGCATGAAATGTTCGGCAAGGCCGGAAAGATGCAGGACGCGCATCACATCCTCGGCGTCAATGAAATCGCCGAAGGCGGTATCGACGAGCTGGGCGTGCTGCTCTATGGCCATTCGAAAAACGCTTACTGGTACGGCTCGCAGCTTTCCAACGACGAGACGAAAGACCTTGCGCCCTATCAAAACGCAACCGGCCTGCAGGTGACCTCCGCCGTGCTCGCTGGCATGGTGTGGGCACTCGACAACCCGAAGGCGGGTGTCGTTGAAGCCGACGAGATGGACTTTAAACGTTGCCTCGAAGTGCAGCTGCCTTACCTTGGCCCGGTGAAAGGCTATTACACCGACTGGACGCCGCTGACCGACCGCGAAGACAGTTTCTTCCCGGAAGATCTCGACACGTCTGACCCATGGCAGTTCCGCAATATTCTTGTACGCGGCGGTCTTTCCACGGCGCGTGCAGAAAAGACGCAAACCGGTGCCAACACCAACGCACCGAAAAAGGCTGCGAGCTGAACTTAAATTGTCATTCTGAGGCGAAGCCGAAGAATCTCAAACGATGAGATTCTTCACACAAGTTAGGTCTACCTAACTTGTGCATTAAATATGCCTAAATCGGGCAAGCCCGATTTAGGATGCTCAGGATGACATGAATTCCGTGATAGATAACGCCATGCTCCTCTTCCTCATCGCCCTTGCCGCCTTCTGCGCCACCATGATCGGCGGGCTGATTGCATTAAAGCTCAAGGACAAGCTTCATCTTATTCTCGGTTTCAGCGCGGGTGCCGTGATCGGCGTCGCGCTGTTCGACCTGCTGCCGCAAGCGATTGCGTTTGGTACAAAATATCATTCCCCCGCGATGCTGACGCTTTTTGTCGCCATCGGTTTCACGTTTTATCTGCTGCTTGATCGCGTGGCATCCTTTCACGGCAACGCGCCCGGCGTTGAGTGCGCGCATGGCCACACCCACGCTCCCACAATCCGCGCCTCATTGGGTGCAGGCAGCATGTCGCTACACAGTTTCTTCGATGGCATAACTATAGGCCTTGCTTTCGATGTGTCTGCCTCTGTCGGCGTAATCATGACGATCGCCGTTTTGACGCATGATTTTTCCGACGGCATGAACACCATGAACATGGTGCTGAAAAACGGCGGTACCCGCCGCGCCGGTTTGCGCTGGCTTTTTGTCGATGCGCTTGCGCCTGCTGCAGGCATCGCCGCTGCGTCGCTCATCACGATCACCGAGCCGCAATTTGGCCTTGCGCTTTCGCTATTCGCGGGGCTTTTTCTTTATATCGGCGCGAGCGACCTGATTCCGGAAAGTTTCCATTCACATCCGAAAGCGCTGACCACGGTGACGACCGTTCTGGGCATGGCCGTGATTTATCTTGCAGTAATATTCGCGGGCTGATCAGTGAATCTTAAGCACCGTTTGGCGCCTTAGACGGATGGTACTGGTAAAGCCACGTTTCGCTGAGAACCTTGTCGCCGAGACGTAAATAACAGCGCAGTTCAACAGGCTCTATACCCTCGGCCGCCAGATCGAATTGTGCGCGCCAGTGTTTTGAAGGCTCATCCCACTTCAATTTAGGATCGAGACGGACAGGCTCAATATCGGTCGCGACGATTTTTCCGCGCGATGCCGTGGCAACGATTTCAGGTTTTGCGGCGCGCGGCAGCGTGGCAAGAAGATCGCCTTCGAATTCAATCAGAAATTTTCGGTTCTTATTAGGAAAGGCGACACCGGGCAAGCCACCCTGCCCCAGCCGCGTGGCAACAACGCGTGCCGTCGTGGCGGGATAAGGCTCCGCGCTTTTCCAATGCATCTTGTAACGAAAATCAAATGTGCGGCCCGCTTTTATCTTTCCGGCAGGCACCCACATGGCGACGATGTTGTCGTGAATTTCCGTATTGGTTGGAATTTCCACCAGCTGAACTTCGCCCTCGTTCCAACCTTGCAAAGGCTCGATCCAGAGCGACGGGCGGCTTTCATAGCGAACACCGTCGAGATAATGATCGAAATTCCGGTCGCGTTGCATCATGCCGAACCCTTTCGGGTCTTTGTCCTTGAATGACGATGTCACGACGCGCGGCGGATTGTTGAGCGGGCGCCAGATTCGCTCCCCCGCGCCCGTCCACATCTCGAGGCCATCGGAATCGTGTACTTCAGGTCGCCAGTCGACCATTTCCGGCCGCCGCGTTTCCGAGAACCAGTACATCGAGGTGAGTGGTGCGATGCCAAGCTGCTCGATATCTTTTCGTACGAACAGGTGCGCCTCGACATCCATGAACGTTCCTTGCTCGCGCGTGACAATGAATTTATATGCCCCCGAAATCGACGGGCTGTCGAGCAACGCATAAATTGCCGCTGCTTTTTCGCCTTCGGTCTCCTCGATCCAGAATTCACGGAAATCCGGAAACTCCTCCGGCTTGTTCGGCACTGCCGTGTTGACGGCAACGCCGCGCGCCGACATGCCATACTGCCCGTTCTCGTCGACAGCACGGAAATAGGATGCCCCGAGAAAGGCGCACCAGTCGAGAAGATGGCCCTCAGGAGAGAAATGGTCTTCCTGCAGGCGGAAACCGGCGAAACCGGAATCGCGCCCCAGCTTGTGGGCGGGACTATCCGTCGGCATTTCGAAATAGCTGTCGTCGTAGATCAGCTCGCGCGCCGTTTCGCCGCCGAGGATATTGATCGTCACTTTTTTCGGGAAATACATACCGAGGTGAAAGAACGTGACCGGATAAGCGCCCGGCATATCGGCATAGAGCGCCAGCTCCCGCTTAAAGCGCAACTTGCTATGCGCATCATAATCGATCTTGTTGACAATCTCAGGTGCAGGATGAGCAGGCGCAACATAAATCTCGTCAGCCATTCGCGCTGCGCGCTTGATCAGCGCATCAAAAGAGAACGGCTTTTCGGCGCCGAACTTCAGTTCGGCTTTTTCTTGGGCGCGCAGTTTCGGTGCTGCGAACAGCATCGCCGCGGCGGCGGCACTTTGCATGAAATAACGGCGTGACAGGGACATTCTATTTTCCTAGCTGGAAACACGCCTGAGGAAAATGGCAAAATTCCGCCGGCAGCTCCTTCTCAACGGTTTATGAGGCAGGCTCCAGAAGCTTGTCCTCAAGCGCATGGCAGGCCGCCAGTGTCGGCGGATCATGCATCAAAAGCTCGGGGCGCTCGGCTGCGCAACGCTCGTAGGCATAGGCACAGCGGGGGTGATAAGGGCAACCC
>JAZKID010000129.1:44618-50956 GCA_040385045.1 Pseudomonadota bacterium
GCGGCGTGCCATGCAGGTCCGGCACGGCCGACAACAGCATGCGCGTGTAAGGATGCTGCGGCGCCGAAAAAATATTCTCCGACGGCGCCACTTCGACAAGGCGGCCGAGATAAAGAACGCCGACGCGGCTCGCCATATGCCGTACTACGGCAAGGTTGTGGGAGATGAACAGGTAGGTCAGACCCAGCCTGTCCTGCAGGTCGCGCATCAGGTTGAGAATTTGCGCCTGCACCGACACATCGAGCGCCGAGGTCGGCTCGTCGCAGACGATGAATTCAGGGTTGCTGGCGAGCGCGCGCGCAATGGCGATACGCTGGCGCTGGCCGCCGGAAAATTCATGCGGATATTTTCTACCATCCAGCGGATCCAAACCGACAAGCCGCAACAGTTCTTCGACACGCACGCGGATTTCGCCCGTATTCTTCTGCAGGCCGAAAGCCTGGATCGGCTCGGCGATAATGCGGTCGACACGCCAGCGCGGATTGAGACTGGCATACGGATCCTGAAAAATCATCGTGAAGCGGCGCCGCACGCTCGGCGGGACATAGGTGACATGATCACCGGCAATTTTTGCGCCGTTGAAAGTCACATTGCCGACGGATGGCGGGATCAGGCCGACAATCATGCGCGCAATCGTCGACTTGCCGGAACCGGATTCGCCCACCAGCGCAAAGGTTTCGCCTTTCGCAATCGAGAACGACACATCCGTCACCGCTTTCAGCGTCTTGCGGCTTTCATTTTGCAGCGCGCGCTCCAGCCACGGCTTCGACACGTCGAATACGCGGCTGAGATGGCGTACATCGACAAAGTTTCGGTTATCGCTCATAGCATCGCCTCGTTATCGACCGGCATGCTCATCGGATCATACAGCCAGCACGATGCTTCGCTGGTGCCCGTCTGCAAAAGATGCGGACGTTCCTTGAAGCAGCGCTCGAACGAACGGTCGCAGCGCGGGTTGAACGGGCAACCGACGGGAATTTTGTTGAGACGCGGCATGCTGCCGGGAATTTGCACAAGACGCGTCTGTTCACCGCTCAGACCCGGTATCGCGCCCATCAGGCCGATTGTGTAAGGGTGTTTAGGCCTGTCGATGACATCGCGCACCGGGCCGATTTCCGCAATACGCCCTGCATACATGACGGCGACACGGTCGGCCGCTTCCGCGATCACGCCCATGTCATGCGTGATCAGGATCACCGACGTGCCATGGTCGCGGCAGAGTTTTTTCAAAAGATCGATGATCTGCGCCTGCACGGAGACATCAAGCGCCGTTGTCGGCTCATCGGCGATGATCAGGTCGGGCTCTGCAGCAAGGGCAAGCGCGATCACGACGCGCTGACGCATCCCGCCGGAAAATTCATGCGGGTAGCTGTCGATACGATCGCTGGCTGCAGGAATGCCGACATCTTTCAAAAGCTGCAGGGCGCGTTCGCGCGCGGCTTTATCGCCAAGTTTTGTATGGGTCTGGATGGTTTCAACCAGCTGGCGGCCGACCGTATAAAGCGGGTTCAGCGATGTCAGCGGGTCCTGAAAAATCATGCCGATTTTACGGCCGCGGATTTTGCGCATCTCTTCCTGCGATAAATGGTCGATGCGTTGCCCGTTCAGAAGTATTTCGCCACCGGCAATTTTACCGGGCGGTTCGAGCAGCCCGATAACAGCCGCGCCGGTAATCGATTTTCCTGCACCGCTTTCGCCGACAAAACCAAGAATTTCACCCTTTTTCACATCGAAGGACACATCGTCGATGGCAACAAGTACGCCGCGGCGCGTGTGGAATTCCACGCGCAGGTTTTTGACGGACAGAACCGCGCTCATCGCAACCTCGGGTTCAGGGCATCGCGCAGCCAGTCGCCGAGCAGGTTGACCGAGAGCGCCAGCAGCACCAGCGCGACGGCAGGGAAAAACAGGATCCACCATTCGCCGGAAAAAAGGAATTGCTGGCCAACGCGGATCAGGGTGCCGAGCGAGGGCTGCGTCGCCGGCACGCCGACGCCGAGAAACGACAGCGTCGCTTCGTCAAGAATGGCCAGCGCAAGATTGATGGTGGCAAGAACAAGCACCGGGCTCATCACATTCGGCAGAACATGCCGCTGCAAAATTTTCGCCGGGCGGATACCGATGATGCGCGCCGCCTGCACATAATCTTTCTGCCGCTCGACCATCGCAGCGCCGCGCACGGTACGCGCAAACTGCGCCCAGTTGGCAAGGCCGATGGCAATGATCAACACCCAGACGGCCATGTCGTTATGATATTGCGGCGGAATAATCCCGCGCGCGATGCCGAAAACCAACAGCGCGATCAGGATCGACGGAAAAGTTAGCTGCACATCGGCAACGCGCATCACAACTGCATCGGTTTTGCCGCCGACATAGCCTGCGATCAGCCCGAGTGTGATACCAAGCGCCAGTGCAAACAGCGTGGCAAGGAAGCCGACGAAAACCGAAATGCGCCCACCGTAAAGAATGACGGAGAAGACGTCGCGGCCGAGACTGTCGGTGCCGAACAGGTGATAAGTGCCGCTGAACGGCGATACCGACATCGGCGGCACAAAACCATCCATCAAATTCAGCGACGCGGGATTGAACGGATCGTAAGGCGCGATGAATGGCGCGAACATGAACGCGCCGATCATGACCAGCGCGACAAGTGCAGCGACAATAATGACAGGCGATTTGCGGAAGGAATAGGCAACATCATGATCCCATGCGCGCTTGTACCACGGCAGGAACACGGGTGCGGCGATAACGCCAGTTGCTGCGCCAATCACGGGCGGCATCTCACTCTTGCCTGGATTTGGCGTGATCACTGTCATCGGCTCGCACTCCCGCGCTGAACGCGCAAGCGCGGATCGACAGCGAAATAGAGAATATCGACGACAAGATTGATGACGACAAACACCAGCGCGATGAACATCAGATAGGCCGCCATGACCGGCACATCGGAATATTGCACTGAGTTGATAAACAGCGAGCCGACGCCGGGCCATTGGAAAACAGTTTCCGTGACAATCGAAAAAGCGATCACCGAGCCGAGTTGCAAGCCTGTAACCGTAATGACGGGAACCAGCGTATTTTTCAGCGCGTGGCCAAAATATATGGCGCGATTACTCAAGCCTCGTGCGCGCGCGAACTTGATGTAATCGGCGCGCAGCACTTCCAGCATTTCAGAACGCACCAGACGCATGATCAGCGTCAACTGGTAAAAAGCCAGCGTCAGCGCGGGCAGGACAAGAGATTTGAGACCTGACTCCGTCAGCAATCCCGTGCGCCAGCCGCCGATCATCACCGTTTCACCGCGGCCAAAACTCGGCAGCCATTGCAGGTTGACGGCAAAAATAAAAATAAGGCCGATGCCGATCAAAAATGTCGGCAATGAAACTCCTACGAGAGATAAGGTCATGACGGTGTGTGCAAGAATGCCGTTTCGCCGCAGCGCTGTGTAAACACCCATGATGAGGCCACCGATCAACGCGATCAGGGCCGATGTCACGGCAAGCTCGATTGTTGCAGGCAGACGATCCGCAATCAGTTGCGAGACCGGTTGCGCAAGACGATAGGAAATCCCGAATTCACCCTTCACCGCATTGCCGACAAAATGCGCAAACTGGATGACGAAATGATCGTTCAGGCCGAGACGTTCGCGCAACGCTTCGCGATCGGAAATCGAAGCTTCTTGCCCCATCATGATCGAGACGGGATCGCCGACATAGCGGAACAGCGCAAAGGAAATGAACGCCACCGCCAGCATGACGACGACAGATTGCACAAGGCGGCGGATAATAAACGCGAACATTTTCCGGTAAAAACCTAGGGCAGCAACGGCATAAGATATTGAAGCTTAAAGCTTTACGATAAAAGTGCAACCGCCGCCAGAAATGGCAGCGGTGCTTGCTTTAAAAAGCTTTGCAGTTACTGCGTTTTCGAGAACGTCGCATAGATCATGTTCGGCTGATTTTCCGGCTCAACCTCGACATTCACGCCCTCTTTCATCGCATAAGCGAGAACCTGGTTGTGAACGGCCATGAACACCTGATCATCCTGCACCTTTTTCCAGATTTCGTTGATCGACTTGTCACGTTTGGCAAGATCGATTTCCGTGCCAAGTGCGACGATTTTTTTGTCGATCTCGCCGTTGGAATAATGCGATCCGTTCCAGCCGCCGAGCGACTCGCCCTCTTCGCCGGGTAGCGGCTGATCGCTGCGCGTGTGAACAAGGAAGTCGAAAACATAACCGGAGTCATAAGGCGGCACGCCCCAGCCAAGCATGTAGAAATCAAGATCGCCCTTTTGCAGGAGCTGGAAATGCAGCGTCTTCGTCTGGGAAACGAGTGTGACATTGATGCCGATGCGGCCAAGCATGCCCACATAAGCCTGACAGATCGCTTCGTCGTTGATGTAACGATCGTTCGGGCAGTTGAGCGTGACGGTGAAACCGTCTTTATAGCCGGCCTCTTCCATCAGCTTCTTGGCGGCCTCGATATCCGGCTTCGGATAGGCATCAAGCTCTTTCGTCCAGCCATTCACGGGGATCGGCACGATTGTGTTGGTCGGGATGGCCATGCCGCGCATGACGACGCGCTTGATGGCATCGCGGTCGAGCACAAGGTTCATCGCACGGCGCACACGGACATCGGCGAATGGATTTTTGCCTTTGATGTTCGATGTGCGAAGTTCTTTCGCGCCCTGGTCAACGCTGAAGAAAATCGTGCGATTTTCAAGGCCGGTGACAACCTTGATGCCCGGCGTTGTTTTCAGGCGCTCAACGTCTTGCACGGGAAGATCCTGCACGAGATCAACCTCTCCTGAGAGCAGCGCGGCAACGCGTGTGGCATCAGACTTGATGACCGAATAAATAATTTCGGTCGCTTCAGGCTTCTGCTCGGCCCAATGGTCCGGATTGATCTTCATCACCGTTTTCACTTCAGGATCGCGCGAAACGAGAATGTATGGCCCCGTACCGTTTTCATTGCGCGTTGCGTAATTCTCTTCCTTGTTTTTGAAGTCCTGCGGCTTTTGAATATTATGCTCTTCCGCCCACTTCTTGCTCATTATGAAAGTGTTGGTGAGATTGTTGATCCACAGCGGCGACGGGCCCTTCATTTTGACATGAATGGTCAGGTCGTCGATCTTGCTGACGCTTTCAACCACGCTGTGCAGGGCTTTGAAGTCCGACGTTTCGGAACGTGCACGGTCGAGCGAGAAGACAACGTCGTCCGCCGTCATCGGCGTGCCGTCGTGGAATTTCACATTCGGGCGCAGTTTGAATTCCCAGATTGTCGGATCGCTGGGGAGAATTTGCCACGACAAAGCAAGACGCGGGATCAGCTTGCTGTCCTTGTCGCGCCAGACCAGCGTTTCATACATGTGATGCATCAGCGTTGCCGTCGCGCCTTCGTTTTGTGAGTGCGGATCGAGGGTCAGGGCTTCGCCGCCGCGCGCCCAGCGCAGGGTGCGGGCATCGGCCGCCGTTGCAAAAGCAACCATGGCGAGGACCAGCATCGCAAATTGAAAACGCTTTAACATGAGTATCTCCTTTAGCGTACAAACGCTTTTTAAAATTCGTGTGACATTACAATGGTTTTGAAAGCCTGTCACGAGAATTAAAACTTCCATCAGGCTGTGGCGTGACGTATTTACGGTATTGATGAATATGGATTTTGACTGCCAGTGCATACAGCTTGGCCCGTTTTATCGCTTTCGATGACCATTTTTCGCTTGGCGCGATGTGATGTGTCCTTTACAAATTTGCGATGACCATTCCAGACGATATTCTGAAACTCACCCCGTCCATCACCGCTATCCGCCAGGATATCCATCGTCATCCTGAAATCCGCTACGAGGAGGTTCGCACCTCGCAGCTGGTAGCCGACCAGCTGCGCAGCTATGGTGTCGACGAGGTTGTCACCGGCCTCGGCAAAACCGGCGTTGTTGCCGTTATCAGGGGGAAACAGAATTCCAATCGCGGCATTGGCCTGCGTGCCGATATGGACGCACTGCCGATGGATGAGGACACCGGGCTTGAATACGCCTCGAAAATTCCGGGCAAGATGCATGCCTGCGGTCATGACGGGCATACCGCCATGCTGTTGGGCGCCGCAAAAATTTTAAGCGAAACACGCAATTTCGCGGGCAGTGCCGTGCTCATTTTCCAGCCAGCGGAAGAAGGCGGCGCGGGCGCCAAAGCGATGATGGACGACGGGCTGTTTCAAAAATTCCCGATCGATGCTGTCTACGGCATGCACAATCACCCCGGACTTGCGGTCGGTGAATTTGCCATCAAGCCCGGCCCGATGATGGCGGCCTCCGATTTTCTCGAAATTATTATCGAAGGCAAA
>JAZKID010000130.1:0-2254 GCA_040385045.1 Pseudomonadota bacterium
ATCTTGACGTCGTAAGCCGGGGTGCCAATAAATTTAACCAACCGCTCTTTCATTTCGTGGGCGGCCGATTCGGTAAAAGTTAAACACAAAATGTTTTGTGGGTTCATTTGGGTTTTTTCGAGTATTGACCCAATGCGTAAAGTTAAGACCTGGGTTTTACCCGTTCCGGGTCCGGCCAAAACCAAAACCGGGCCATCGATAGTATTGACCGCCTCCTTTTGACGTGGGTTGAGTTTGGTTAAGGCATTATTAAAAAAATTCTTATTCATTCTAGTTGAACATTTTGGGTGTTTCGGCGCCGCCCAGAGGGCTCGGTCCGACAGAGTCTCCGGACGGCGTCTGCCCGGCGGGTGTATCACTTTCATCTATTCCATCTTCCAATAACTCTAAGCCTTTAATTTGAGACAAAGAAGCCCCGCTTCGTGCCCGAGCTTTAGCGAATGGCACAATTAAAAAGGAAGCGGGGCTTTTTTTTATTGCACTATCCTAATCGGCAAATTTTTCATCGAGCGAATAACCCACGTTGCGCACGCCCGAGCCTGCGCAAACGGCGCATCAAAAATCGTGCGCGTGCGTTTACTGAGAAAACGAAGATGAGTCCATGAATTTTTCATCGAGCGAATAGCCCGCACCGCGCACGGTACGGATCGGGTCTCCGCCGCTTGTCGCATCGAGCGCCTTGCGCAGGCGGCCGACATGCACGTCGACTGTGCGCTCATCCACATAGACATCATGACCCCAGACGCCGTTCAGGAGTTGCTCGCGCGAGAAAACACGGCCCGGTGCTTTCATGAAAAACTCCAGCAGCTTGAATTCCGTCGGCCCGAGATGGATATCTTTGCCTTCGCGGCGAACGCGGTGTGTTTCGCGGTCGAGCTCGATATTGCCCGCCTTCAGATTTTTTGAAACGATTCCGGGGTTGGTCCGGCGCAAAATAGCTTTGACGCGCGCCATCAGTTCCGGAACGGAAAACGGCTTGACGATATAATCGTCAGCGCCCAGTGACAGACCGCGAATGCGTTCCGCTTCCTCGCCGCGCGCGGTGAGCATGATGATCGGCAGCTCCGCAGTATTCTCGCGCGCGCGCAGGCGGCGGCATAGCTCGATGCCGGAAATCCCCGGCAGCATCCAGTCAAGAAGGACGAGATCGGGCAGGTTTTCCTTGCAGCGGATTTCGGCATCGTCGCCGCGCATGATTACTTCCGTCTCGAAGCCTTCGACCTCAAGATTGTAGCGCAGCAGCACCGATAAGGGCTCGTCGTCTTCAACAATCAGGATGCGTGGCAAGTTAAAATCCTAGCCTTTTTTAATGAAGGGAACGACGGGCGCATTGGTCGTGCCGTCGTCTTTCGGGCGCGTATCCTGCAGGACTTCGCCGGTCGTCATGTAACAGACGGTTTCGGCGATGTTGGTGGCATGATCCCCGATGCGTTCGAGATTTTTTGCGGTGAAGAGCAGGTGCGTGCAGGGCGTGATATTGCGCGGGTCTTCCATCATATAAGTGAGGAGTTCGCGGAAGAGAGACGTGTAAACCTGATCGATACCGCCATCGCGGTTCCAGACCGAAATCGCCATCACGGAATTTTTCTGCGTGTAGGCATCAAGAACGTTTTTCAGCTGCATCAATGCCAGCTGACTCAAATGCTCAAGGCCGACAAGCAGTTTTTGCGGAAAGAGATCGTTGCTCATCGCGACGACGCGTTTGCCGATATTTTTGGCTAAATCGCCGATGCGCTCAAGATCGTTGGAAATACGCAAAGCACCGACAATTTCGCGTAGATCCTGCGCCATCGGCTGGCGCTTCGCGATGATGAGCACGGCGTTCTGTTCCACTTCGCGCTGCAGGATGTCGATCTTGTCATCTTCCTTGATCACATTGTGCGCAAGCTCAAGATCGCGGCGATTGAGCGCCGAAATCGCGTCGGTAATCGCTTTTTCTGCCATGCCGCCCATATTGGCGAGGCTGCGCGTCAGGTCCTGAAGTTCCTGTTCGAAAGCTGTGACGGTGTGCTCGGTCATAATGTGCTCCCTCAGCCGAAGCGGCCGGTGATGTAATCCTGCGTTTTCGTTTCGCGCGGATTGGTGAAAATATTTCCTGTCTCACCTTCTTCGACAATAATGCCGAGATGGAAGAAGGCGGTACGCTGTGAGACGCGCGCAGCCTGCTGCATCGAGTGCGTGACGAGAACGATGGTGTAGTTCTGTTTCAGTTCGCTGATCAGTTCCTCGATGCGCGCCGTCGCGATCGGGTCGA
>JAZKID010000130.1:2264-19750 GCA_040385045.1 Pseudomonadota bacterium
GTGCGGAGCAGGGTTCGTCCATCAGAATGACTTCAGGTTTCGTTGCAATCGCGCGCGCGATACAAAGACGCTGCTGCTGGCCGCCGGACAGGCCTGTGCCGGGTTCATTGAGGCGGTCTTTCACCTCGTTGAACAGGCCGGCCTTCTCAAGGCTTTCCGTGACGATGTCATCAAGTTCGGCCTTGTTGGCGGCATGGCCGTGAATGCGCGGGCCGTAGGCGACGTTTTCATAAATCGTTTTCGGGAACGGATTCGGTTTCTGAAACACCATGCCGACACGGGCGCGCAGTTCCACCACGTCAAGGTCGGGATCATAAATATTTTCATTGCCGAGCATGATCTCGCCGCTGACACGGCAATTTGGTACCGTATCGTTCATACGGTTGAGGCAGCGCAGGAAGGTGGACTTTCCGCAACCTGAAGGGCCGATCAGCGCCGTGACGTGATTTTCACGTACATCGAGGCTGACATCGAACAGTGCCTGCTTGGCGCCGTAAAAAACGTTGACCTTCCGGCCATGCATCTTCGTGGCAATATCCGGCCGGGTTGTTTCCTGAAGCGATGTTTCCACCGGTGCGTCCTCTTCCGTTATCGCCGTATTGGCATAAAGCGATGTCACTGTCGCGGTCATCATTAAACTCCTCAGAATAAATTACCAGCGGCGCTCGAACTTGTTGCGCAGCAGGACAGCGGCCAGGTTCATGGCCGCCAGGAAAAGAAGCAGCATTAAAATGGCCGCAGCCGTTTTTTGCTGGAAAGCGATTTCGGGAAAATCATTCCACATAAAGATCTGCACCGGCAGCAGCGTTGCCGCATCGAAGAAACCTTTTGGCGTATCGACAACGAAAGCGACCATGCCGATCAGCAAAAGCGGCGCGGTTTCGCCAAGCGCGCGTGCCGTGCCGAGAATGCTGCCGGTCAGGATGCCCGGAACAGCCAGTGGCAGCACATGGTGAAACACCGCCTGCATGTGCGACGCGCCGATGCCGAGCGCCGCTTCTTTCACCGAAGGCGGAACGGCGCGCAGTGCGGCACGCGATGCAATGATAATGACCGGCAGCGTCATCAGCGCCAGCACCAGTCCGCCGACCAGTGGCGCGGAGCGCGGCATGCCGAACACGTTGAGGAACACGGCAAGGCCAAGCAGGCCGAAAATAATCGACGGCACGGCAGCGAGGTTGTTGATGTTGACCTCGATGATCTCGGTGAAGCGCGTTTTAGGTGCAAATTCCTCGAGGTAAATGGCTGCGGCGACACTCAGCGGGAAAGACACCAGCAGCGTAACGAACAGTGTGAGCAATGAGCCGATCATCGCCGAAAAAATGCCCGCCATTTCCGCTTCACGGCTGGCGCCGAGCATGAAGAACTCTTTCGAGATCGATGTAGTGACGAGGCCCAGCTCTTTAAAATTCTCAAGCAGAAGGATGGAGCGGTCATCAAGCTTGCGCTCGTTTTCGGGCCGGTCGAATTTCAACAGCTGCCATTGGCCAGTTTTCTCTGAATTGAGCGGCATCGAAAACAGAGTGCGACCCGTCGCCTGTGTTGGCGATATTTGCGTCAGCTTGATCAGCGTGCCGCCGTCTTTGAGGAAGTAACTTGGCTGTGCTGTATCGAGCGCTTGCAGGGCATTCGCCTGCGACGAAAAATCCGCATTTATTGTCAATATATCGCCCGCAACATTAACGGTCGCATCAAGATGTGGTTTGATATTCTGCAGCTTGCCAAGCTGGCCTTTAAAATAAAGATCGGCCGTATCGTCCAGAGGCACTTTATAATTGATCGTACCGCCGATCCATTCCGGATGCTCTATGACATCTTTGCGTAACAGAACCGCCGCGCCGGAAGATATGAGCTTGCCAAGCGCTCTTTTTTCTTCGCGCGGTGCTTGATCTGAAAGAAGCGCGCTCACACCATTTTTCAGAATGCCGTCAAAATTTGCTGCGCCGATGATTTGCGGGTCACCGCTTTTATTCGGGTCGATCTCCTGCTGTTGCAGATCGATCGTCAGTCTCAGATAATTTTGAAGAAAGGCTGGGTAAGCCTGCTTTACAATCGTGACAAGAAAAAACGCCAGAAAACCGAAAGCGATCAGCAGCGCCGTGAGGCCGATCAAGCGGAAACGCGTTTCCGCTGCATAGCGGCGCTTCAATCTTTTGCGCGCCTGTTCGGAGGTGTGAAGATCGAGTGCCATCATCTACTCATATTGTTCGCGGTAGCGTTTGACGACCTTCAGCGCGATCAGGTTGAGCGCCAGCGTGATCGTGAACAGCACAAGGCCGAGCGCAAAAGCGGCCAGCGTTTTCGGGCTGTCGAATTCCTGATCGCCTGTGAGCAGCGTGCCGATCTGCACCGTAAATGTCGTGACGGCTTCAAGCGGGTTAAGCGTCAAATTGGCAGCAAGGCCTGCCGCCATCAGCACGATCATCGTTTCGCCGATGGCGCGGCTGATCGCCAGCAGAAGCGCGGAGACAATCCCGGGCAAGGCTGCCGGAATCACAACCTTGCGAATCGTTTCGGATTTTGTCGCGCCGATCGCCATCGAGCCGTCGCGCAGGCTTTGCGGCACGGCGTTGATAATGTCATCCGACAGGGACGATACGAACGGCACGATCATGATGCCCATCACAAGCCCTGCCGCCAATGCGCTTTCAGATGATACGCCGAGGCCCACAGCCTGTCCCGCATCACGGATCAGCGGCGCAACGGTGAGTGCAGCAAAAAAGCCGTAGACGACAGTCGGGATCCCCGCCAGCATTTCAAGCGCCGGTTTGCCGTAAGTGCGCAGGCGCGGTGAAGCGTAATCGGAAAGATAAATCGCCGAGAACAGGCCGAGCGGTGCGGCGACACCAATCGCGATGGCCGTGATCAGCAATGTGCCCGTGATGAGCGGTATAATGCCGAACGCGGCATTGCCGCCTACCTGGTCGGCGCGGAAAGCCATCTGCTGCGGTGTCCAGCTTGTGCCGAAAAGAAAATCCATCGGCGAAACGAAAGAAAAGAAGCGCAGGGATTCGCCGATCAGCGACAGCACGATGCCGAATGTCGTCAGGATGGCGATAGCTGATGAAGCGAACAGAAAAAATTTGACAATGGCTTCCACTTTGTGGCGTGCGCGGAAAGCAGGAATAATTTTTTGCCAGCCGTAAACGAAACCGCCGATCGCCAGCACGAGAATAAGGAAAGCGAGTGCCGTATGCGCGATATCATAAAGATGCGTGTAGAGCTGCGCGCCCTGTTCGCGAATGGGGTCGGAGAAGTTCGCCGTGCCGCCGCTTGAGAGTGCTTCGATATCGCGCCATGCGGCGTCGCGTTGCGGCTGCGTCAGGTCTTCAACCGGCGTGCCGATCTTTTTAAAAACCCACCATCTGAAAAGGGAGGGTGTGAAAATCGCCCAGCCGAGAAGAATGAGTAAGGGCGCCCCGATCGTCACGATGCTCTGCCAGAAACCGTAAGCGTTCGGCAGGGAGTGAAGGTCGCGCTGAAAAGTCACAAGTGAAAGGGCGCGCTGCCGCCCGACAAAGTAAGCGGCGATACCGGCGCAGAGCAGAACGGCTAAAAGGGAAAACAGCATCGCTTTTCCTGATCTGAAATTCCGGCAGCTTCGTTATGAAACTGCCGGAGGTTTTTTCTTAAAGGCCCTGGCCTGTCAGCGTGGTCAGCTTCGCAGCCTCACTGGCAACGGTTTTGCGCTCCATTTCGGGAAGCGGGATCAGGCCCTTTTCGGCGAGATAGCCGTCTTCGCCTAGTGCTGCTTCCGAAGTGTATTCCTTGATGAAGTCTTCAAGGCCCGGCGTGACGCCGACATGTTCTTTCTTCACATATATATAAAGGCTGCGCGAGAGCGGGTATTTGCCGTTCGAAATGCTGGCCGCCGTGTCCTCGACGCCGTTGATGGCAAGACCTTCGATCTTGTCCTGGTTTTCTTCGAGGAATGAATAGCCGAAAACACCAAGAGCATTTTCATCTCCGCTCAGTTTCTGAACGATGATGTTGTCGTTCTCGCCGCTTTCAACATAGGGCCCGTCGTCGCGAACGCGCTGGCACTGTTCCTTATCGATTTTTACGCCGAGACGTTTTTGCGCTGTTTCGCAACCGGCGAGAAGCGCAAGCTCGTTGAAGCTGTCGCGCGTGCCTGAGGTCGGCGGGGGGCCGAGAACGCGGATTTGTACGGCCGGAAGATCGGGCGAAACGTCGGCCCATGTCTTGCTGGTGTTTTTCGTCAGCTTGCCGTCCTTGCCCGGAACTTCCGAAGCGAGCGCAAGATAAACCTGCTCCAGCGTCAAACCTTTCAGCTTGTTTTGTTTCGAGCCTGCCACCACGATGCCGTCGAAGCCAATCTTCACTTCAATCGGTGTTGCGCCGTTCTTGGTGCAATCATCGAATTCGGATTTTTTGATGCGGCGCGATGCATTGGCGATATCGGGTGTCGCTTCACCCACACCGGCGCAGAAAAGTTTCAAACCGCCGCCCGTTCCTGTCGATTCGACAATTGGCGTCTTGCCGGATTTCTGGCCGAAGCGTTCGGCAACCGTCGTCGTAAAAGGAAATACGGTCGATGAGCCCGTGATCTGGATACGGTCGCGCGCATTTGCGGGCGCGCCTAGAAAAAATGTGCTGCTAATTGCCGCAAGAAGTGCATAGGAAAGCTTGGTCATGTCCACACCTGTTTTTGTGCCTGAAGAAACAGTTTGTTTTTATTTTTGTCTCGAGGCCGTTTTATTACACTTTCATGACAGTTACATGACAATCAATTTGGCTTGGAAGCATACTCTTCGGTTGCGGGCTGTTGAGGCAAAAACGCTGTAAAAACAGAGCCTTGCCCAAGCCGGCTTTGAATGTCCAGCTGGCCGCGGTGGCGGTTGAGGATATGTTTGACAATCGCAAGGCCGAGACCCGTTCCACCTTTTTCGCGGCTCGAGGCTTCGTCGACACGGTAAAATCTTTCCGTCAGGCGCGGCAAATATTCCGGCGCAATGCCGTGGCCGTAATCGCGGATGTCGACACGCAGCAAACCATCTGGCTGATCGGCAGGAGTAAGTGTAATGTCGACTTTTTTGCCATCGTCGCCGTACTTGATGGCGTTTTCAATAAGGTTTTCGAAAGCGCGCATGAGTTCGTCGCGGTCGCCGGGCGCGATTACTTTTTCCGCAGGCTGGTTGAGGGTGAGCGTTACACCGCGATCTTCGGCGAGCGGCTTTAATCCATCGATCATGCTTTTCAGAAGGGCCGCAATATCGAGCGGCGTGTCAGGCTGGATATGCGCGTGCATTTCAATGCGCGACAACGACAGCAGATCGTCGATCAGACGCGACATGCGCCGTGCCTGCCGCTGCATGATATCGAGGAAATGTGCGCGGTTTTTTTCATCGTCTTTCGCTGCGCCTTGTAATGTCTCAACGAAGCCAAGCAGTGAGGCCAACGGCGTGCGCAATTCATGGCTGGCATTGGCAACGAAATCGACGCGCATGCGTTCGGCGCGCATCTGGTTGGTGCGGTCATGAATGGTGATGCAAAGATAATTGCTGTTCTGCATCTTGTTGCTGAGGGTCAGCGGCGTAATGAAAAACGTGTACCAGCGCTCGAGCGGAACTTTTTCCTCGATGTCGACTGTCACGGTTTCGCCGGCCATTGCGCGCTCGATGGCCGCATTCAGCGCAGGCCAGCGCAGGTGAAAAGACAGCGGGCTGTTTTTTATGAGCCCGGGAATAAAACGTGCCGCCCTTTCATTGAACAGGAAAATCGCGCTGCGCTGGTCGAGCAGGATGCAGGGGTCGGGCAGGGCGCCGATCAGTCGTTCAAGATTGGCTTCCGACAGCGGAGTGCTCATATCGGCGGATGCAATCTGCCCGTTCGCGCGCGGGCGGCCGAGATAATGAAAAGCGGCCATCACGGCCAATAGCCCCAGCCCGGTCAGGGCCGGAAGCCAGGCCGTCTGTTTCGTCATGACAAGGGCCGCGAAAACGACGGCCATGAAAATCACGAAAAAGAGAAGCGGCTGTAACCGTCTGAAACCTTTCATATCTGGTCCTTTTTGAAGCAGGCCATCAAAATTTAGAGTTCCTTTACCATAATCATCAACAATGCGGAAAGGTTAACACTTTACGATGCCTGCAGTTCAAGTCTGTGAGGCATAGATGTTTTTCCCGATGAATGAATTTTTCTCTTTCGATCTCGTCGTCCACGCCCTGCTTCTGCTCTGCGTTGTGGTGGCGCCATGGGCGATCGTCACGTCCGGCCTGCGGACCTCGATGCATGTTTCGGACCTGTCATCGGAAGAAAAAGCGCCGCGCCACAGCATTTTGATGTCGCGCTTTCAAAGCCTCGGCTGAGGCTTTTCTTTTAAAAAAATCAGGATGCCGTTTTCTTGCCCTGCACAAGTCCGGGGCGATGCAAAACGCTCATGTCGACATCATTGAAAGAAGCGCTGTGCAGCGTAAAGCGCACGCGGCCCGGTTCAACCTCATCGAGCGTGCCATTCAGGTTTTCAAGGCTGTGCTTCAGGCTGGCCAGTGAAAGCCTGGCGCCGGCAAGCAGCGTTTCGTCGACACGGCGCAGTTGCGCGTTCGGCTTCATCTGTTCAAAAATCTCGAAAGCATGTTTTTTGTCGCCCGCAGGCTCGGCCTTGATATGCATCAGAGGTTTCTCGACGCGCGCCTGCGCATAAACGGTCATGAAAGCTTGTCTGAAAACGGCTTCAACCTCTTCAGGACGTCCGTAAACAGGCGGAAGAACACCGTGCTCCAGTTCGCTGTCGATCAGGTAGCCGCGCCGTGCCTCATTATACCATGCTGTTGCGATCCGGTCGGTCATTACGACCGGGCCTGAAGGTTTTTGCTCAGAGTTCTGATCGACGTCAGTTTCCGCACCGTCTTTTTTGTTTTCCGTTGCAGACAGCAAAATCATGCAGCTTTGAAAAAGATTGCGCATTTCCGTCATGCGCCGTGTCAGGTCTGTATTTTTCTGCTGTGCTTCTACAGCTTCGTTTTTGAGTTCTTCCTTTTCCTTCGCACTTTTTGTAATATCAACGAGCGTGATGATTGTGCGCAGCGTCGTGCCATTGCGCTTGTGGACGACAATACCATGCATCAGGCAGCGCTTTAGGCCGTTGCGCGTAACAATGTTGACGATCTTGATCGGCGGCTCATCCAGTACGAGCGAAAGCGGAGAAACGTCTTTGGTGCCTTCATCCGAAATCTGCCGCACAAAAAATTCATGTACGCCGATCATGTCGTCATGCGTTTCTGCCCCAAAAAGGCGAAGCGCCGCTGTGTTCACGTTGATGAGCCGCGCGCCTGAGTCATAGGTCAGCACCGCAAAAGCCGATTGCTGCGTTGCTTCCTGTCCCGCAGCCAGATCTTCCTGATAGACGATCGACACGCTTGTAAAAAGAAGATCGAGCGCGCGCGCGACATCGCCGAACTCATCGCCTCGTTTCCAGTTGAGGCGGGCACGGTCGGCGGTGTTGGGGTTGTCGGTTGCCATCAGAACGGAATTGCGCAGTTTCAAAACCGGTTTGATGATTGTCAGGCTCAGCAGAAAAACAATCGCGAGGGAGGCGAGGAAAGAAATTGCAAGCGTGGTCAGGAATTTTTCCTTGAGATGCTCTTTCAGGATTTCCGGAACGCGCTTCGCATCGATGCGCAACACCATCGGATTGGCAAGGCCGGTCAGCTCGACAGGATAATAGATGTCGAGAAAGACCTGATCGTTGCTGATGTAATGGCGCATCGCTTCGCGCTCATAGGTGAGCATGGAAAGAGCGGGATGATTGCCGAATGAGGCGATTTCTTGCCCGAGGCGGTTATAAATCGCGCCACCGCGCACCGCCGAAAAGCCGATAATCCGTTCGCCCATTTTCAGCGTTTCATTCACGCTGAGAAAAGACGTGCTGTCGACATTGGCTTTCAGCATCAGCAATGTTTCGCGGTCAAGCCTTCCGAACTGGTCGCGGTTCCACATCACATAGCTGAAGCTGATGACGAGGCATTCGGTGATCAGGAGACTGACGACAACGCAAAGAAGGATGATGTGGCGCAGCCGCATGTGCTGCGCGAGCTTGAACCCGATAAAACTTTGCGGCCAGTGTGCCGGACGTAAAAATGAAAAAGGTTTCGCGGCAAGCTTGAAAAGTTTGACAAGTCCCAAAACAGCAAGGCTGGCCAGCAACGACAGGATCGGGAGCATGCGTTTCATGTCAGCTGCTCTGCATTTTCTTTTTATGCCGCAATTTTAAAAGCGCCCATCGGCTTTATCTTGCCGATAGCAGGACATGGGCACGTTATAAATTTCAGATGACAAGAATGGATTGCTGTAATTCTGGCAGCCGCTGCCGCCGCCACCGCCGGGATCGCCATTGTTTCCTGGTCCTGGCTGACACTGAGGAGCTGCTTGACCGTAATAATAACAGTTCTGTGCATTCTGCAATTCAAACGGTGGGCTCTCATTCACGCCGTTGCCGTCACGATCGACAGGCCGCACGGCTGCCGAATATTCCGCGCCGAAGCCAACATAGTTTGTGCCGATCTGTGTGCCCGGCGTTCCTGATGTCGGAAGAGACCAGGTGGCAGAAACGGCACTCGCCTGAAATGTGATCTCACTGCCAAGCCGCGGACGGAAAAACAGCTGGCTTGTCAGGCTGCGGCTGGTCGGAAAAATAAATTCGATCGGCGATGTATAATCATATGTGATTTGAGCAACAATCACAGATGTGTTGGGCACTTTCAGATCATTAGGAACATTGAACGTATCGCCGGGAGACGCGTTCATCGTTTTGCTGCCGTTCTGCCAGGCATAACTCCAGATCACTTCCTCGTTGCCGCCAGAGGTTATCCGGACTGACGATAGAACTGCTTTTAACGGCGTGCTGCTATAGGGAAGGATCGTTGCCTGAGACGAGGCGAAGATGAGATCCAGCAAGCTGTCGTTGACGGTTTCCTGTTGTGCGGCAAGGTCGCCGAGCGTGCCTGCAACAATGGCAACTTTTCTTTGCACCGAAATGGCGTGGCTGATCTCGACTGTCGACATGTACAGAAGAACCATGATCGGAAGGATGAGGGCAAACTCGACGGCCGTTGCGCCGTTCATATCGTTTTTTAAGCGATATAATTTTTCTGCAATCGTTTTTTTAAATTTCAAAATCATTTTTGAAAAACACATTTCAACACCCGAAAGGCTCGTTAATAAATACGGCCGAAGAGCCGAGCATAATATTTCCATTGTCAAGTTTCTGTTTGCTGGCAGAAACGCCAAGCACGTTTGCGAATGTCGGCCATTCGTAGAATGCGCGCATCAGTACAATTTGTCCGCCACAAGTCGGCGTATAGGTAAGCTGGCTGCTATCGAACACGCCGCCGGCGACGGGATCCGGAACGGCCGCTGCCTGTGAATAATTTGTCAGAACGCGCACATCCACATAAAGGTTGTCACAATCGAACAGGCTGGTTGTCTTGTTGAGCTGGATGCACATTTCGCTTTTAAAGGCGCCTACATTCGGTAGATGCGATTGGCCCGTGCGAACAAGGCGCGCTTCTTCGCGGAAACCCGTATCCATCACCTGGCTGACGAAGAAAAACAGGCCGGCTTCGATAATCGCCATCAGGATGGCAAAGAAAGGCAAAGCAATGATGCCGAATTCAACGGCTGTGACGCCGGATACATCATCGCGAAATTTTTTGACCGGCATGCAAAGCGAACGCGGAAAATTGCGCGGCAAATTTTTTGGCAGTGGCCGGTTCAAACGCATAACAAACTCCAGACGCGCCGCCCGTTTTAAAAAGGCGGTTTGTTCTTATATAATAAACAGCTGAAGTTATAAGAAAGCGTTAGAAGGGATTGTTAAGATTTAGATATCCCGGCAATCCTTTACGCCTTGTTTACCGCGCGTTTTATTTCGCGCCGCCCTGTGCCCAGGAATTTCTGGAGTTCGACTGGCCGATCGTGCCGTCGAAATGTTCCTTGGAATCGCCGAGAACCGGTGTCGGCATGCATTTCGGCGTGCAGGAATAAGATTCGCGTGCCGTGCCGCGCTGGACTGTCAGGATTGACGGGTCCGGCTGCTGCACTTCGATCTGCCGCTCGGCGATGATTTCGCCTTTGTTGTTCAATGCAATCAGGTTGGTGCTGCCATAGGCTTTGGCCGTCACGATAATCGTGCGGCCGTCGTTGACGAGCGCGTCCGCGATCGCGGAATTGCCGATAATCAGTGTTTGGACAGGCACATCGAGGCGCAGCAGGCGGGCCTCATCGAGCATGACGCGAAAAATCTGCCTTACGCTTTTTTCTGCGTGTGCTTCCAGTGAGGTCATAGCCAGCCCGCCGATAGCGAGGCTGAGCGTCAGAATGAACATTTTAAAGCGATACTGTTTGCACATGGCACGACCTTCGAACGCAGATATGGTGAACCAAGTCTTATCGAAAAGCATGAAAAAACCGCTAATAGTATTCTGGGATAAGTTTTTAATACGCTCACGATGAAGTGAAAAACGGCCTTTATACGTTTCAAGAAAACGATAACAAACAGACGTTATTATTCAATAACCGCAGTCGTTATATGCGACATGGCTATGACAAACATGCCGATGTTTTTAATGGTTTGAAGAAAAAGTAAAAATAAATCCTCCGTCTCACGAACATGTCATCCCGGTTTAACCTGAATGAAAGACTTCAAATGATAATGTCATTTTCGAGTTCGCGGGTCGTCATCGTGATTGGGCGCGAACAAGACTTGTCGTGTAATTTCTAGGAGTACAATATGAGCGCTCTTCAACGTTTCATGAGAGATGAATCCGGTGCGACGGCCATTGAATATGGTCTCATCGCTGCTGGTATTGCTGTTGTGATTATTACGGCTGTTGGCACGGTTGGTAACAACCTTGCGAACGTCTTTAATAACGTCGCTAACAACATTAAGTAAACCAACAAGAAAGGCCGCCCTGTGCGGCCTTTCTTTATTTTGGCAATTATGTGCCAGGCCTGCGTGAGCGCCTCTTAGGCTGCAGTGAAGCAAGGCTTTTTTGTGAAAAACAAAATTGACACTTTTTTAAAAGACGAGTCCGCTGCCACGGCTATTGAATATGCCTTGATCGCCGGCGGAATTGCGCTTGCCATTATCACCGCCGTCAATTCGCTCGGCAACAATCTGCAAAACCAGTATAATACCATCGCCAACTCGTTGCCGTGAGCTCTTTGCCGGAACGTTAGAGCCTGCTTTAGAGTTTTCTTTTATCATCGCGCGCAGAGTTCCTTTCATTCAGTATTGGCGGAAATTGCGGCGTGTCGGTTTTCCTCTTGCAAATTCTTATCCTCGGCGTCTTTCCGGCAGCGATGGCTTTTGCCGCCGCGAGCGATCTCGTCACCATGACGATCTCCAACTGGTTGCAGATTGTGCTGATCGTTGCTTTCGGCCTGATTGCTATTCTTGCGCAGCTGCCGCTTGAAACGATCGGCTATCACCTTCTCGCGTTTTTTGTCGTGCTGGCGATTTCTTTTTTCTGTTTCGCCCGCGGCTGGATCGGCGGCGGAGACGCCAAGCTTGCCGCCTGCACAGCGCTCTGGTTCGGCTGGGCGCAGGCTCTTTACGATTATATTCTGCTGGCGGCGATTTTGGGCGGCGTGTTGACTCTCGCCCTTCTTTATTTCCGCAGGCAGACACTGCCGCAACGTCTTGCCAATCAAAACTGGATCATGCGTCTGCATGATGAAAAGCAGGGCATTCCCTACGGAATTGCGCTCGCCGCCTCGGCGCTGATCGTCTATTCCGAAACGGCGCTTTTCATGCTGGTCGTACATTAGCCGTTAACTATTTGTTAACCGATGTTCCAAACACATTGTTAACTGTAATTTGACCATTCGCACCCTAATCTAAGTAAGCATTGCCGCTTTGTGTGGTGAGTCATGTTTGTGAGGGTATTAGTCATGAAACGCGCCCAACTTGTCGTTGTCGGTCTCGCCATCGTTGCGGGGCTTGGGGCATTCATGCTTTCCGGCGGCAAGCCGAAAACGGTGATTGTCGAGAAACAGGTACCCACAGAATCAAAAGGCCCGCCTGTCGATGAAATTCTTGTCGTGACGAAGCCTGTCGATATCGGCGGCCTGCTGACTGACAAAAACCTCGCCTGGAAACCATGGCCGCGTGACTCGGTCGGAAAATTCTACATCACCAAGGCCGCCAGCCCCAAAGCCATGGAAGAATACAAGGGCGCCGTCAGCCGCTACCCGCTTATTGCAGGCGATCCTGTCAACACGGCGCGTGTTTACAAGGATAAAGAAGGCGGCGTGATGTCGGCGCTCCTGCCGCAGGGCATGCGCGGTATCGCCTTGCCGATCTCGCCTGAAACCGGCGTCGGCGGCTTTGTTCTGCCGAACGACCGCGTCGACATTCTCCTCACGCGCAAACAGCGTAACGCCACCGGCTCAGACAATTCTGTGAGCGAAACAATTCTTTCGAGCATCCGCGTGATGGCGATCGACCAGACCATTCAGGAAAAGGACGGCGAGAAAGTCGTCGTCGGCCGCACCGCAACTCTGGAAATCAGCCCGCGCGATGCCGAGACATTGGCGATGGCAAAGCAGATGGGTGAAATTTCGCTTGCCCTGCGCAGCCTCTCGGACTCGAAAAAGAAAGACGACGGTGCCGATGCATCCGGCGTGAAAAAAGATGAACCGCCAGGTTCAATCACAGTGGTGCGTTCGGGTATCCAGTCACAAGTTCCGGTGAGCAGGTGATGGCGTTGAGTTTAAAAAGGTTTGGTCAGATGACAAACACGTTCCGTTTGAAAGTTCTTTTAGCTGCGCTGCTCGGCGTCATGATGATGTCGCATGATGCGGAAAGCGCAAGCAGGCCAAGGCCTGCGCCTGCAAAGGAAACCGCGCCAGCATCCGACGAGCAGGGCGGCGGAACGCGCATTGTCGGCGGCCCGCGCGCGCGCCTCATCAAGATGCAGATCAGCAAGTCATTGATCCTCGAATTGCCGGGCATCGCGAAAGACATTCTGGTTTCCAATCCGAAGATTGCTGATGTCACCGTGCGCTCGCAGAGCCGCGTTTTCCTGATCGGCAATGCCGTCGGTTCGACGAACATCTTTTTCTTCGATGAAAATTCGCGGCAGATCGCGGCGATCGATCTCGTCGTCGAGCGCGATCTTGAAGGTCTCAACCGCACCCTGCAAAGCGTGTTTCCAAACACGAACGTTCATGCCGAGGGCGTTGGCGACAACGTCATCCTGAGCGGTTCGATCAATTCCGCCGTCGATGCGCAAACGGCCGTCGATATCGCCAACAAATTCCTGTCGCAAAGCGATACGTCGTCTGCATCATCATCGTCCGACCCTGCATCGAAAGCCGCGAGTGTCGGCAGCAGTTCGTCCGCGGGCGACAAGGGCGTCGTCAATGCGCTGAAAATTCTCGGCAAGGACCAGGTGCAGCTGCGTGTCGTGATTGCGGAAGTCAACCGCGATGCCCTGAAACAGATCGGCGTCGATCTCAACGGGTCGCGGCTGGGTTCAAATTACACAACGGGAACCACGGCAGGTGCCACGAATGTGACGGGTTCGGGCCTCTCTTACGGTCCCAACAGAAACGAAATCGGCACCGGCAATCTTGGTTCGCTTGAAGGAGCGGCGGGTCTTGCTGCGATGTTTGCCATGCCGCTGACGAACATGCCGGGCAAAATCAACGCGACGGCGCAAATCAAGGCGCTGGAGCAGACAGGTCTTTCAAAAATTCTCGCCGAGCCGACATTGACGGCGATTTCAGGCGAAGAAGCGAAATTCCTCGCCGGCGGCCAGTTCCCTTATATCCAGTCAACGAGTGCGACAGGCGGCCCTTCGTACGGATTTAAAGACTTCGGTGTTGGCCTCGCCTTCAATCCGATCGTTCTTTCCGAAGGCCGCATTTCGGTGCGTGTGAAAACGGAAGTGTCCGAACTCAACACCAACTACAGTGTCGGCGGCGTGCCGGGCGTCGATGTCAGGAGCGCGGAAACGGTTCTCGAATTGCCGTCGGGCGGATCGATGATGATCGCCGGTCTGATCCGCGACACGACCAAGATGAGCGTCAACGGTATTCCGGGCCTGCGCAAGCTGCCGATCCTCGGCCGCCTGTTCTCCAGCCAGCAGTTCATTTCGAACCAGACCGAACTTGTGGTTGTCGTCACGCCTTACATCGTCAACCCGGTTTCGCGCAAGGAAATCGCCTTGCCGACGGATGGCTTCGTCAACGCATCGGAACCGGATGCACTGCTGTGGGGCCGCTTCAACAAGGTTTACGGCTCAGGCGGGCGTGCACCCAGCACACCTTATCACGGCAATATCGGCTTTATTTATGAGTAAGCGTACCAACGCGCAGAGGCAGTATAAAATGAGACAGACAACACAGCGTCGGAAAAAACAGGCAGCGCTTTTTGCAGCAGCCTTTTTCTCGCTTGGGCTTTCAGGTTGCGCAGGCTATCTCGACCGCCCGTTTTCGACATCCTATGGCGAGATGCCGCCGAATTATGAATCGCGCCACCCGGTCGAGCTGACGGCTTCGACGGCGAGCACGGTTGTCAATCTCAGCGTAGCGGGTGCCAAAATCAACGGACTTGAGCGCCAGCAGATCGAATCTTTCGGCCGTGCTTTCCGCGTCGATGGTGAAGGCGCGATGGCGATCGGCATTCCTGTCGGCGCGCCGAACGAGCGTCAGGCTGCAAACCTCGCCCGCGATGCGCGCCAGATCCTGATTGCGCAAGGTCTGCCAACGCGCTCGATTGTTTATCGTCCCTACAAGGCCGGGCCGGGAACCGAAGCGCCGCCGATGCTGCTGTCTTATCGCCGCCTGCGTGCGAATGTTCCAAACTCATGCGGTGCGATTGAAAATCTCGACATCGACTGGAAGAACCAGCAGTGGCAGGATTTCGGTTGCGCAAGTCAAAACAATTTCGCCGCGCAGCTTGCCGAGCCGAACGACCTGATGGGTCCACGGCCAATGGATAACCCGAGCGCGGCGCGCCGTGCAAAAACGCTTCAGGACTACACTTCAAACGGAAACAAAGCGCTGACGGGGGGCTCTTCGACATCGGGCGGCGGCAGCAGTAGCGGAAATTAAGGTAAAAAAGAATGACGGCCAAAAGTTCAGAGTCGCAATACGAAGGCCAGGACGGCGCCGCATACGAGCGTATGCGCGATCTGCCGCCCATCCCGCGTATTACGGTGCAAGCCTTCTGCGAAAGCCACGAGATCACCGCGGCGATCGAAGAGGCTGCGCATGACAGGCGTTTGTCGCGCTCGCACCTGAAAGTGCAGGCGGGAGGCTTGAGCGCGGCGCTTGAATTCTATCGCAGTGCTGCAACGCCGAACCTGATCATCGTCGAAACGACCGAAAAGCGAGACCGCTTTCTGGGCGATCTCGAAAAGCTCGCCGAAGTTTGCGACCCGTCGACGAAAGTCGTCATCATCGGCCATGTCAACGATGTCTATCTTTACCGCGAGCTGATCCGCCGTGGGGTGAGCGAATATGTCGTTACGCCGCTGCAAGCCTATGACATCATCGAAATCATTGCGCGTCTTTATTCCGATCCGCAGGCAAAACCGCTCGGCAAAACCATCGCTTTCATCGGCGCAAAAGGCGGTGTCGGCGCCTCGGTGATTTCGCACAATATTTCCTGGCTGATTTCGCACGAATACGGTGCGAACACGCTGATCGCCGATCTCGATCTGCCTTTCGGAACGGCCAATCTCGATTTCAATCTCGATCCGCCGCAAGGTATCGCCGACGCGCTCTATGCGAACGACCGTCTCGACAGCAACTTCTTCGACAGGCTTATTACATCCTGCGCCGAGCAGCTTCACATGCTGGCAGCGCCGGCAACGCTGGAGCGGCCTTACGATCTTTCGGAAAATTCCGTCGAATCTGTCATCGACTGCGCGCGCGGTTCGGCATCATGGACTATTCTCGACATCCCGCATGTCTGGACGGCGTGGGCAAGGAAAGCACTGATATCGGCCGACGAAATCGTCGTTGTTGCAGCGCCGGATCTTGCCAATCTCAGAAACGCAAAAAACCTCATCGATACGCTGACGCCTGCGCGCGCGAACGATCCCGCTCCGAAACTGGTTCTCAACCAGGTGGGTATGGCGAAACGCCCTGAAATCAAACCGGCCGATTTTGCACGCGCGATCGATGTCGAGCCGATCGGCATCATTCCTTTCGATCCGCAACTTTTCGGCACGGCGGCGAATAACGGGCAGATGCTCGCCGAAGTGCAGAAGAATTCGAAAACGATCGACGTTCTGCGCGGCATCACGAAATCGCTGCTGCAGCGCGCGGAGATGAAAAAACCAAAGGCATCGCCTTTCGCATTCCTTGATAAACTGGCGGATCTGACCGCCGGCCGGAAATAAATATGTTTGGCAAGCGCGGTGGCTCTGACGGGGGTTCTGAACGCGGCGGTTTCGGTAACGAAACACGCAGCGAGCCTCGTGCTGCGCCGTCACCACCGTCGCAACAACAAAGCGCGCCGGATGCTGTAATGCCGGCCGCCGCGCCGCAATCTTTTGCGCCGAAACCCCAGGCCGCGCCGTCTTTCCGTAGCGCGCCGTCGCAGGAATTGACGCCGACGACGCCGCTCGATGTCGGAACGCAGAATATGCCGCGTATCAACGTGACCGGCACGGCCGACCGCAGCGAAAGCTATTACGACATCAAGACGTCGATCTTCAGCGCCCTGCTGGATACGATCGATTTATCGCAGCTTGCAAAACTGGATCAGGCAACCGCGCGCGAGGAAATCCGCGATATCGTTTCCGAAATCATCTCGATTAAAAATGTGATGATGTCGATCGCCGAGCAGGAAGAACTGCTCAACGATATCTGCAACGACGTTCTGGGGTATGGCCCGCTGGAGCCGCTGCTGGCGCGCGACGATATCGCCGACATCATGGTGAACGGCGCAAACAACACCTTCATCGAGGTCAGCGGCAAGATCCATCTTACCAATGTGCGCTTCCGTGACAATTCGCAGCTTCTGAATATCTGCCAGCGCATTGTCAGCCAGGTCGGCCGCCGTGTAGACGAGTCCTCGCCGATCTGCGACGCGCGTTTGATTGACGGCTCGCGCGTCAACGTGATCGTGCCGCCGCTGTCGCTCGACGGCCCGACGCTCACCATCCGTAAGTTCAAGAAAGACAAGCTGACGCTCGACCAACTGGTCAAATACGGCACCATCACGCCTGAAGGCGCGGAAATTCTGAAGATCATCGGCCGCGTCCGCTGCAACACGGTTATTTCCGGCGGTACGGGTTCCGGCAAAACGACACTGCTGAATTGCCTGACGAAATATGTCGATTTCGACGAGCGCATCATCACCTGCGAAGACGCGGCCGAATTGCAGTTGCAGCAGCCGCACGTTGTCCGTCTTGAAACACGGCCCGCAAATATTGAAGGTGAGGGCGCGGTCACGATGCGCGATCTCGTCAAGAACTGCCTGCGCATGCGTCCTGAACGCATCATCG
>JAZKID010000131.1:0-2906 GCA_040385045.1 Pseudomonadota bacterium
CCTACCGTATCGAAATTCTTGAACTGGAAGAGCAAGGCGCCGGTGCTGCGGCCGTAACGTTCGGCTACCGCATGGGCATGATCGTTTCAGGCGGCGGCGCGCTTTTTGTCGCCAGCCGCTATGGCTGGCAGGCAGCCTATCTCTTCGTCGGTGTGCTGATTTTCAGCGGCTTCCTCATCTCCTGTTTTATCGGTGAGAAGCCTTTTGCAGAAAGGCCGAAACACACGGCGGCAAGATGGATCAAGGAAGCCGTGATCGACCCGTTCGCGGATTTTATTACGCGCGAAAACTGGATCATCATCCTGCTGTTCGTGCTGGTTTATAAATTGCCGGAAGCTTTTGCTATTGCTATTACTACGCCGTTTATTCTGAAATTGGGCTTCAGTCTTGAAGATGTCGCAACCGTCATCAAGACTTTCGGCACCGCCGCGACGATTGTGGGCGCTTTTTTCAGCGGCTGGCTGATTGCGAAAACGGGCATCATGCGGGCATTGCTGATCGGCGGTATTTTGCAGATTATTTCGAACTTTATGTTCATCGTGCAGGCGCGCGCCGGTGCGCAGATCGATGTTCTTTATGCCACAACCGCCATCGAATATTTTTCGTCCGGTATCGCGACGGGTGCGCTGGTTGCCTACCTCGGCTCACTAACGAAAATTAATTTCACGGCGACGCAGTTTGCCTTGCTCACGTCAATTGCGGCATTGGGACGCACAGTTTTATCTTCTCGCACAGGATATATCGCCGATGAACATGGTTGGGAAATTTTTTATGTGATCAGTGCGCTGCTCGGATTGCCGGGCGTGATTCTGCTTTATTTCCTGAAAGAGCCGACGGTGTTCGCTGAAAGCCGTCGGCAAGCTAAAGAAAAAGGCGAGCTTTAACTTTTCGCAGCTTTCGCGGCTGCAAGAATACGTTCTGCGCGCGCAAGATGCGGGCGATCAAGCATGCGGCCCTTGAAGTTGACGACGCCTGCTTTTTCGCCAGCATTGTTGAATGCGGCATGAATTTCATGCGCCTCGTCAATGTCCTGCGCGCTGGGGCTGAACGCTTCGTTGAAAATGGCGACCTGGCTTGGATGAATGGCCAACTTGCCTGAAAAGCCGTCGCGATAGGCATCCATAGCCTCACGCTTCGCGCCGTCTGCATCGCGGAAATTTCCATAAACGCCATCGATAGCAAAAATATTTGCGCTTGCAGATGCAAACAGCGCGAGGTTTCGCACAAGACGGTAGGGTTCCGTGTGCCGTCCATCTTCACCGCGATTGGTGCGCGCGCCGACCTCAGACGAAAGATCTTCGCCGCCGCCCCATGTCAATGCTTTCAGGCGTTCGCTGGAAACTGCAAATGTTCCGAGCGTAAAAACCGCCGACGGCATTTCCGGTGCGATGGCGATGATATTCGTTTCGCCGACCGCAAGATTATTTTTCGCTTCATGCACGCCAAGCTTGGCGCCGAGCCATTGCACATCTGCGCCGCTCAAAGCCTTCGGCAGCATGAGCATTGACGGCGCATAAGGCATGACCGCTGCGAGATCGTCATCGGCGATTGAATTGTCGTTGCTGAGCGGGTTGACGCGCACGATGATCAGCGGTGCATCGTTTTCAGGTTTCTGTTGCAAAACTTTCGCAACTTCATCGCGCGCGCGGGGTTTGGCTCCCAGAGCCACGCTGTCTTCCAGGTCGAGCACAACGGCATCGGCACCACTGTTCAGTGCCTTCTGCATTTTATCCGGCGCATCGCCCGGAACGAAAAGGAGCGAACGGAGCATCATGATTTTTTGCGCATGAAAGCCTGACGCTTGCATTCAGCGACAAGTTTTCCGTCCTGCTTGAAGGCCTGATGATGAAAGGTGACGATGCCCGCATCTTTACGCGAATTCGATTCACGCTTTTCGACCACGCTGGTGGTCACGTGCACTGTGTCGCCGTGAAAAAGCGGGTTAGGAAATTTCACATCCGTCATGCCGAGATTGGCAATGGTTGTGCCAAAAGTTGTGTCGTGCACGGAAATGCCGATCATCAGTCCCAACGTGAACAGCGAATTGACAAGCGGCTGCTTCCATTCCGTTTTCGCGCAGAATTCGGCATCGATATGTAGCGGCTGCGGATTCAGCGTCATGCATGAAAACTGCATGTTGTCTGATTCTGTGACCGTACGGCGGAGCGGGTGCTCAAACGACTGGCCAGCTTCAAACTCTTCAAAATAAAGGCCTTTTGCCATTTATACCCCTCAATGCGGCAGTTCTTAAATCTCCCTTTACCATAAAGCCCGACAGTAAAAAGCTTAAAAACAGATGCCAAAGGCCATGACAACAGCGATTATCCCATCAAACGAGAACCAGACGCCGGTTCACAAGGCGATCCGCGCGGCATCGCGCGCGACCGGTATTGGTTTTGATTATCTGATGAACACGGCCACGCGTGAGTCGAATCTCAACCCGTCGGCGCGCGCGAAATCTTCCAGCGCCAGCGGGCTGTTCCAGTTTGTCGATTCAACCTGGCTGCAAACCATGCAGCAGCACGGCGCGGAACTGGGCTACGCGCAAGAGGCTGAAGCGATCCGCCCCGCAGGCAACGGCAATTATACCGTCGACGATCCGGCCATGCGTCAGCGTATCATGGCCCTGCGCTTTGATCCGAAGGCAAACGCGATGATGGCAGGCGCGTTCACACAGCAGAACAATCAATTTCTCTCAACGGCCCTGGACAGGGCACCGACACAGGGCGAGCTCTATATTGCTCATTTTCTCGGTGCAGAGGGTGCAGAGAAATTTATTTCGAAAGCACAAGACGCGCCTACCGTTTCTGCTGCGGCGCTGTTTCCAAAAGCAGCGAGTGCAAACCCAAGTATTTTTTATGCGCAGGGCCGTTCACGCAGCATGGGCGAGGTTTATACCTCGCTGG
>JAZKID010000131.1:2916-3947 GCA_040385045.1 Pseudomonadota bacterium
CAAAACGCCTCGCTTGAAACACAAAAAATTGCCTCGCTCGAAACGCCAATGACAATCGCGACGCCGGTTGCAAAACAGGATGCGCCGATCTTCCGCAATCTTTTTACGCCGACGCGTACAGCAGGCGTTTCGCCGGTCGTATCTGCGCTCTGGGCGCATCGTTCGCCTGAAACTGCCAGCGAATCCCAGATGGCGGGTGCGATCCGCCATGGCTTCTTCCCGATGTCACAAAAAGCGGAATCGCCGCCGCTCAACCTCGCGCCTGAGGCGGTGCAGGAGATTGTCCCTGCCAAGTCTTTGGAATCATTAGCTTCTACAAACAGCTAGCCGGCGACTTTATGGTGAACTGATCGTTAACGGCTTGTCGCTATTCTGGTTTTCATGTCTGCCCGTCAATTGATGCAATGGATTTACCAGGCGCCGACGCAAGAGCGTGCCGAAGCGGCCGCCTTGCTGGCCAAATCGTATATCGCTGGCGATGCAGCGCCCGATGAGCGCCGTGCGCAGGAAGCGACACTCACCGTTCTTCTCGACGACGCATCGCCGATCGTGCGCCGTGCACTGGCGAATGCGCTGGCCGCAAGTTCGAAAGCACCACATCATATTATCTTGTCGCTGATGCAGGATCAGGCCGATATCGCCGCGATCATTGCCGAGCGTTCGCCGCTGCTGGTCGATGCTGAACTCGTCGACATGGTGGCGCAGGGGCAGCCGCGCATGCAGATGGCTGTCGCGCAGCGCCGTAATGTTTCCAAATCCGTTTCGGCGGCGCTTGCTGAAGTTGGCACGCCCGAAGCTTGCACGGCCCTGCTTTACAATCCAACGGCGCACATCGCCGTTTTTTCCGTCACGCGCATGGCAGAGCGCATCGGCACTGAAGCCTGTGTGCGTGAAGCCTTGCTGGAACGGGATGATCTTCCTTTCGCAATTCGTCAGCAGTTGATCACGCATCTGTCCAGCGTGCTCAGCAATTTTCTTGTCCAGCGCGGCTGGCTGCAAGTGCGCCTGCTCGGCAAATGCAGGCCAGGGTG
>JAZKID010000131.1:3957-5571 GCA_040385045.1 Pseudomonadota bacterium
CAAACAGCGCGCGCAGGAAGTGACGCGGGAAGCGGTCGAACGCGCAACGCTGAAGCTCGCCGACATGTCGGATGCGACAAATCTTTCGTCCTTGGTATTGCATCTGTCCGAAAGCGGGCAGCTGAACTCGGCACTGCTGTTCCGTGCCTTGTGCGTCGGCAATATTGCCTTCTTTGAAGAGGCTCTGGTGCAGCTCAGCCAGATGCCGCGCCAGCGCGTTTACGCGATTGTGCAAGACCGTGGCACCAGTGGTTTTCATGCTCTTTATAAGCGTTGTGGACTGCCGCAAAGCGCGTATCCTGCTTTCAAGGCGGCGCTCGATGTGCTTGCTGAAAACGAGCCGGAAGAAATCGCGCCGGGGCAATTGCATTTCTCGCGCCGCATGCTTGAAAAGGTCATTACGCGTTATCAGGCTTCAAATCCGGACGATACCGATCATCTCATGTTGCTGGTGCGCCGTTTTGCGGCGGAAGCAGCGCGCGAGGAAGCCCGCCGTTACGCGGTCGAAAACATCCATGGGCTTGCATCGGAAAAGCGCCGCGCGCGCAGTATGCGCGCCGCCTGTAATTACGGCTGCAGTGATTTAAAATAAATTTGCGTGGCGTTGTGCAAATGTGCCGCCAACTGGCCGGCAAGAAAATTTTCGCCCTTGGCATGTTCGTTGACGATCGCCAGAACGGCAGACAGATGCGCGTTGACGATTTCTTGCGGAATATTTTCGGTTTTCACATCTTCGATAATGTCGCACAGGCTCGAGGCAATTTTCGCGACATAAGGATAGCCGAACGGCGCGGCGCAATCTTTCAGGTTCTGCATCAGGAAAAAAAGCTTGCTGAGATTTTCAGCCGTAAAACCCGAAGCGTTGATATCGTTACGCATGTCGCGAAGGGAGGACACTTCTTTTTCCATCCAGTCCGAATACTGGCTGGAAATTTTTTCGAGCGCGAGTTCCGCTTTCATCAAAACAGTGAGGTCGAGCTTGTTATCGCCCGGCGTCTTGCGCGCAAGATGCTGCAGGTTTGTCGGCGGCGTAATAATTTCGCGCTGTTCGTTCTGCTCTGAAGATGGTGAAGGGCCGGTCATATTATCCTCGAAAAGAAGTGCGGCCATTATCCGCAAAGCGGCTTAATTTTCACTTATCCTTTATCATTAAAGGCTTTTCAGGTGAAAAACTGCTCGCGCAGCATCCGCTCGTCAAGGCTGTGGTCGGGGTCGAACAGCAGCGGAATAGAAATTTTACCATCTTGCCGGACGCTGACGCGTTTCACATAACGCACCTCGCGGTGGTCGGCGGCGGCGGAAACCGGGCGGCGATCGCTTTCCATAACGTCAATGGTGACCACAGCGTCTTCCGGCAGCAGCGCGCCGCGCCAGCGCCGCGGCCGAAACGGACTGAGCGGTGTGAGCGCAAGAAGCTGCGCACGCAGCGGAAGAATAGGTCCGTGGGCCGAGAGGTTATAGGCTGTCGAGCCCGCAGGCGTTGCGACAAGAATACCGTCGCTGATCAGTTCCTCGAGCCGTACTTTTTTATCGATGGAAATTTTCAGTTTTGCAGCCTGATAAGTTTGCCGCAGCAATGACACTTCATTGATCGCGCGCGCGATATGTTTTTTG
>JAZKID010000132.1:0-4123 GCA_040385045.1 Pseudomonadota bacterium
GTCTGCCTGTCTCTTTTTGTCGCTGATCATCTGGATCGCGTTGCTGGCTGCGCCGCAGATCAGCCGCCGCATCGGCACCACGGGGATGAACATCGTCACGCGCATCATGGGGCTGGTGCTGGCGTCGCTGGCGATCGATTTCATGGTTGCGGGCTTGGGAAATGCGTTTCCGGGCCTGATGTCCTGATTTTATTTCAGCGGCCAGACCAGCATGATCAGCGGTACGCCCAGCACGACGACGAGAATTGAAAGCGGCAGGCCAAGCCGCCAGTAATCGCTGAATTTATAGCCGCCCGGCCCCATCACCAGCGTATTCGACTGATGGCCGATGGGGGTGAGAAAATCGCAGGACGTGCCGACCGCGACAGCCATCAGGAAAGCATCGACGCTGAGGCCCAGCTTGTGCGCAAGGCTGCCTGCAATCGGCGCCATCAGCAGCACCGTTGCGCCGTTGTTGAGAAACGGCGTGATCAGCATCGAGGCGACGAGGATCACGCCAAGAATCATCGGCCCGGACATACCGGCGCTGACGCTCGCAATCGCAGAAGAAATAATTTCCGTGCCGCCGCTCGACTGCAGCGCTTCGGTGACGGGGATCATCGCGCCGAGAAGGACAAGTACAGGCCCGTCAATCGCCTTATATATTTCGTTCAGGCGCATGATGCGCAAAAGTGCAATGGCAAGCACGCCGCCGAGAAAGGAAATCGAAATCGGCAGAACGTCAAACATCGTCAGCAGAACCGCAACAGCGAGAATCAATGCCGGCAGAAGTGTTTGCTGCGGACGGCCAAGCTGGACGCTGCGTTCGGCGAGCGGCAAACAACCGATTTCAGACAAGGTTTCCGGCATGGCATCGAGATTGCCTTGCAGCACGATCACATCGCCTTCGCGAAAACGCAGATCGCGCAAGCGGCTTTTGATGCTGGTGCCGGCGCGGCGCGCGGCCAGCAGGTTGATGTTAAAACGATGGCGCAGCCGCAGACGTCCGGGCGTCGAGTTGATCATTTCCGACCCTTCGCGCACGACGGCCTCGACAATACCGACCTCGTCGGATGTGACGGAAAGATCTTTCGTTTCCTTGCTGCCGGCGAGCGCAACCTTCGCCTTGTCGACAAAGCTTTTCAATGAAATCGTATCTGCCTCGACGAGCAAAACGTCGTCTGCCAGAATTTTTGTCTGGCTTGACGGGGCAAGCCTGCGCTCATCGCCGCGGATGACACCGACAATCGAAAAATCGCCCTCGATTGAATTTTCAATTGTCTTGATGGTCTTGCCTGCAATCACGGCTTCTTCGCCGACAACAACTTCGCTGATATAGTCCGCGATCACAAACTGATCTTCGGGTGAAGGCGTGCCGCGCCGGTCTTTCGGCAGCAGACGCCATGCAAAGCTAAGGTAGACAAGCGCAACGGCGCAAATCGTCAGGCCGACAGGCGCGAAATCGAACATCTGGAATGGTGCGCCGGTCATGTCATTGCGGATGCGCGAAATGAGCAGGTTGGGCGGCGTGCCGATCAGGGTGATGAGTCCGCCAAGCAGCGAGCCGAACGAGAGCGGCATCAGAAGTTCAGAGGGCTTGCGGCCGGCCTTTTTAGCGAACGTGAGCGCGATAGGTAGCAGGATCGCCAGCGCGCCGACATTGTTCATGAAAGCCGAGAGGGTCATCACCATCGCGACAAGCACAGTGATCTGCAGTTTCGGTTTTTCCGTAAAGCGCGACAAAAGGCTTAAAGCGTAATCGATGAAGCCGGAGCGGCTGATGGCCGCACTGATAATCAGAATGGCACCGACTGTAATGACAACAGGGTCGCTAAAACCACTGAAGGCCTTGGCGGCCGGGACAACGCCCGTCACGACAGATGCAAAAAGAGCGATCAGGGCGATGATATCGTAACGCCAGCGCTCGGTAATGAAGAGGACGATTGACCCGGCAATAATGATAAAAACGGCCATCTGGTCGAGGGTCAGGGTCATCTCAAATCCACAACTGTTAAACGATAAAAGGGATTAAACGTCTGGCCGGACAGGCAGTTCCGGGTTTAAGCCAAACTTTGTGCGGGAAAACCCCGTGCCCTCCATGGGCGGCAAAGCGCTTTTAGTGTAATTCTTGGCGTTGACCCCCAGGAGGGGTGAAGCTTTTCAAGGGGAAAACTGATGAAAGCGCTGAATATGATTACCTGGCTGCTGCTGATTATTGGCGGCCTGAACTGGGGCATCGTTGCCCTCGCTCCTGAGTATAACCTGGTCGATATGATTTTCGGCGCAGGCTCGCAGCTCGCGAAAATCGTTTACATTCTGGTCGGCGTTGCGGCCGTCTGGTCACTGATCGTTTTTGCAAAATGCTGCAAGGGCGGTTGTGGTGACGGTACCTGCTGCACGAAATAAATTTTCCAATTTTCTGGAAAAGCGCGGTCTTAGAGCCGCGCTTTTTTATTTGCGCGCCTCGTCAAGCGCCTGTTTTAAGATCTCGATATCGCCAATCTGGTTAGCCAGAAGAAGAACAAGGCGCGCGTTCATCGCAGCGCTGTCTTCGAAGCTGAGGCCTTCATGCGCTTTTGTCAGCGCCGCATAAAATTCATCGCCGTGAAGTCCAAGCCTGTCGGTGCTAAAATCGGTCATTCTTTTTTCCCTAATGCGCGTTGATGTGCGGCGTGGATTGCCGCCTCATCGTTGTTTGAAAAAACAGCTGCAACATGCTGATCGGGGCGGATCAGATAAATCAGCCCTTCGCCGTAGCGCTGTTTTGCAATTTCGTTATCAAGCCGGATATGCGGAAAGCCTGCGTCGATATGATTTGTGCCGAGTGTTGAAAACTGACCATCCAATTTATTCAGCAACCAGCCATCTGCAAGTGGCGCATCGGGGCAGGGTGTGCCCGGCACGACAAGCGTTCCTGAAGCTGGTGTCTGCAGCGATGACGAGGCTGCAATACAAGGTGTCGACAGTCTGCCCGAATTGACAAGCTTGCGCGCGAACACGTTGTCTTTTGCGAGACGCAGCACGGCATTCTGCAAAATGGTTTCCATTTTTGTGCGGGGCGTCAGGAAGCGTGTCGCGCGGGTTGAATGCAGCGTGTTTTCATCGGCGGCCGGAATGCGCTCTTCGTCATAGCTTTGCAGAAGCGTAGCAGGCGCAACGCCTTTTAAAACAGCGGATAATTTCCAGACAAGATTATCGACATCCTGAATGCCGCCATTGCCGCCGCGCGCGCCGAATGGCGAAACGAGGTGAGCGGCGTCGCCTGCAAAAATAACGCGGTCATGCACGAATTTTTTCAAACGCCGACACTGGAAAGAATAAACGGACAGCCAGTCGAGTTCGAATTTGCGGCCCGGCAGCATGGCTTCGACACGGTGACGGACCTGCGCGGAATTTTTTTCGATGTCCGGATCGGCGTCGCGCCCGAGCTTGAAGTCGATGCGGTAAAGATTGTCCGGCTGTTTGTGCAGCAGCACCGAGTGCCCGCGATGGAAGGGCGGATCAAACCAGAACCAGCGTTCGGATGGAAAATCCGCTTCCATGACAATATCGGCAATCAGAAATTTTTCCTCGAACGCCTCGCCTGAAAATTCAAGATTCATGAGTTTGCGGACTGTGGAATGACTGCCATCGCAGGCCAGCACGTAATCAGCGGTGATTTGATATGGGCCGTCCGGCGTTTCAATCGTCGCTGTCACGCCGTTATTATCCTGCGCGATACCGGCGAGTTTGTTCTTCCAGCAGATATCTGCAAGTCCCGCAAAATCGCCGATGCGCGTGACGAGTGCATCCTCGACATGATATTGCGGAAGATTGATGAAAGCCGGCATTTTATGTCCGGTCTCAGGCAATAGGTCGAAAGAATAAACTTCGGTATCGCCATGGAATAGTCGGCCGACTTTCCAGGTGATGCCTTTTTCGACAAGGCTGTCGGCGATGCCAAGACGGTCAAAAATCTCCAGTGTTCGTTTTGCCCAGCAGATGGCGCGCGAGCCGGTCGAGAGTTTGTCATCATCATCGATAAGAATTGATTTGATGCCGTGCAGCGCAAGATCGACGGCGGCGCACAAGCCAACCGGCCCTGCGCCAACAATCAGCACAGGAACATGTTCGGTTTTGCTGTCCGCCAGTGCGCACGGATTCT
>JAZKID010000133.1:0-7768 GCA_040385045.1 Pseudomonadota bacterium
AACCGGATTTTGTGGTGGGATATGTTAGGTCAGCCAGAGACCAATAAGCCAATAGATACAGGCTCGAACGAGCAGGAACGCGCCGACGCGCTCATCTGCCAGATTACGGACGGATTCGTCCGCGGCGATGAGAAAAGAACGGATAAAGACACCCGTCCGTTCGGGGAATTGTTAACGAATCTGCTGCCGCGCGCCGGCGTTTTCGCCCGCAGCGTCGTTTCGCAAAAATTGTGCGCACGCACTGACGTGCCGCGCTCCGTTATCGAGCTGATGCTGGACGACGATGCCGCCGTCGTCGAACCTCTTGCCATTCATTCGCCGCTGCTTAGCGATGACGACATCACGAAGCTGATCAACCGCCGCGACCCGATCTTGCGGCAGGCGCTCTTCAAAAGAGAAAGCCTCAGCATCGTGCAGCGCCAGTCCATCCTGCTCGACATGCCGGTGCGGATCCGCACCATCAAACCGGCAACATTGCAGGCGGCCGCTAAAGCTGCAGCATTGCCGCTCTCGCAGCCGCAGCACATCGAAATCAAAATTCCGGAGCAACCGGCAATCATCGAAGCGGTTGCAGAAAATAGACCGGCGCCCACGCCTGTCGAAACCATTCAAGTGCAAACACCCGCGCAGCCGCAGGTGTCGCAGCTTCTCGACAGTCTCGTCCGTGCCGCTGTTCTGCGCCGCCACGAAGATCTTGCAAAAATCATCGGCGGCAAAGCAGGACTGTCGACATTCATCGCGCTGACATTGTTGAAAGACACCAGCGGCGAAGCGTTGATGGCGGCGTGCCATCACATCGGCGTTCCGGAAGAAGTGGCGATGCAGGTGGCAACGCTTCTTTATCCATCCGTCCTGCGCACGCATGAACAGATCACGGGTTTGCGCAAACTGTTCCGCAACTTTACGCCGGTCGCGACGGCGCGCATCGTCAATGCATGGCGCGCACTGCCGCAGCACAGCCAGGCAAAACACGAAACCGTTCATGCCGGCACTGCAAAAACAGCTGCGACAACAACAACGCAGCCAACACCGGCTGCGCAGCCGCAAAAAACCGCTTCAAACCAGTAAATCTGGACCAAGAAAACTGCGGCCTTCGCGGTCTTCGACAACCACGACCCAGCTATCCGGATCGATGCGCCGTTCGCGCTCGACCAGCTGGTTGATCTCGGCCATGTCGACAACCGCCCCGTCTTTATACGCTTCCCACATGCGCTGGTCGCTGCCGCGCTCATAGGCCGCCTGCGGTGCCGGTAAAAAAAACTTCGCTTGGTTATTGGGCATATCAATGCGGATGAAAATCGCGCCCGCTTCGTCAGCGCCTTTATGCTCGACAAGCGCAAAAGCGCCCGCGCTGAAGCAGGAACGGATATGGGCCGCAACCCAGAGGGAAGATGTGACGCGCATGACGCGTCAAGATTTGGACGTCAGCGATGCTTTCGTCAAGGCGCGCAAGAGTGGAGCGCTGATCGCCCCTGTCGGGCTCAGGCCCTGCGCGCTTTCAAAACTTTCAATCGCCTTGCGCGTTTTGGGACTCAGTTGCCCGTTCGCCGCACCGGCATCGAAGCCAAGCTGGTTCAGCCTGTTCTGCACGGTGAAGATCAGGATATCGTCCGTCTCATAGCGCGTGGATTTTTCGTTCTGCAAATTGCCGAGCAGATTTTTATCGAGAACGCCGTCGACGCTTAATCCCGCCTGCGCCTGAAAATCGCGCACGGCCTGAACAGTCATCGGGCCGGAGCGGCCATCGACGGCACCTTTGTAAAGTCCCTTTTGCGCCAGCAATTGCTGGACGGCGCGGATATCGACCGCATCCTGCGATCCGACCGAAGGCACTTCATAAGAGGCCTGAAAAAGACTTTCCGGAATTTCCGGCAGCGTTTTTGTTGCAATATCTTTTTTCGCAAACAGCGGCGACGGGTGCGGCCCGCTTTGATGCTGCAGCGTGGTTGCGACATGCGCGCTCGCCCAGATGCAAATACCCGCAACGATCGTCGCCAGAGGGCGCTCCATGAAAGAATAAAGCAGGAAAGCCAGCATGCGCTGCAGCGCGTAAAATGAAAGACGCAATACGTGGCAGATCGTCCGCCACATGAAATGCATCACGGTCTTGCGCGGCTTTTCCGGCACATGCGCGTCGTGATCAACATCGTCGATGCTGAGATCAAATTGCGACATGGATCACCCCGCCGCTTTCATAAGATTGACCTGCGACGCAGCCACCTGTTTGCGTGTGACAGTTGGCGCACAGCGCGGCAGCACGACGCTGACAATTGTGCCCTGCCCGCGCTTCGAAGAAATACGGATTTTTCCGCCCTGCAACTCCGCGAGGCTTTTCACCAGCGAGAGGCCAAGGCCCGCGCCTTCATGTCTGCGCTCATAACCGCTTCTCGCCTGCACGAAAGGTTGCGCCAGTTGCGGCAGATCTTCATCGTCGATGCCGACACCGGTATCACTGACCATGAAGGTGACAAATTCAGAATTGCTCTGCACGGCGATTTTCACATCACCGCCCGCAGGCGTGAACTTGATGGCATTGGAAAGCAGGTTCAGGAAAATCTGCATGCAGGCGCGGCGGTCGGCGAGAATTTCCGGGATCGCGGTACTGTTGAGTTTTTTGAGGCGCAAACCCGCTTCGGCCGCCGCAGGTTCCATCATCAAGAGGCACTTGTCGATCAGTTCGACAGGCTGGAACGGTTCGGGGCTGACCGAGAAAGAGCCGGCTTCGATTTTCGAAAGATCGAGGATCGCGTTGACGACATCAAGCAGGTGCTTGCCTGAATCGTTGATCAAACCGGCATATTCCTGATGTTTCTCGTTTGCGAGGTTCAGTCTTTCATCCGTCATCATTTCTGAAAACCCGATGATCGCGTTCAGCGGTGTCCGCAATTCATGGCTGACATGCGCGAGGAAGCGCGTTTTCACCGCATTGGCTTTTTCAGCCTCGATGCCGAGGCGCGCCAGTTCTTCTTCCTTCACCTTGCGCTCACCGACCACACGCGTGATAGCGACGAATTGCAGCGGCGCATTATTGTCTTCACTCTTTGCAGGCGCGCAACGCATTTCAACCCATTGCCAGTTTTTCGGCTCATCGATATCGCGCACGCGGAATTCCAGCCCGCATGGGATGTTTTTCTGCGCAGCCTGGTCAAAAAGATTCAGGAAAGCCGGCCTGTCCTGTACATGCACGCGCTCGAACAGGGCGGCTTCATTCGCGCCATGAACAGCACCAAGCACATTTTCCGCGGCAGGGGATGCAAACAGCATGTTGCCGTTGCGGCTGTGCAGCGAAATCATATCTGGTGCAGACATATTCATGGTGCGGTACATATTGTTCGCGTCATTGTTCATCTGCGCGACCTGCTGATGCAAGGCATCGAGACGCACCGACAACATATAGGTATGGCCTACCATGCAGATGATCGCGGTGAACAGGATCAGCGGCGCAAAATAAAGCTCCTGCGCCTCCGGCATAATATCGAACAGGTTTGCGCCAACGAGAAAGATTGACAGAACCGCGCTGCAGCCGAGAGCATATGTCATCACGCGCTGCGAACCGGCCAGTGCCGCTTCTGCCAGCGTCACTACCAGCCAGCCGATCAGCAGCGAATTCAAACCGCCGTTGTAAACAGCCATCGTGCCGATCGCCGTCATTAAAGTAACGATCGAAAAAATCTGCGCGGATTCTAGCTTGCCGCTGCGCGAAGCATAAATCGCGGCACACACGGGTGCGGCAAGACTTAACAGCAGGAATGCATCCGCGAATGAAACAACACCCCAATAAGCAACGCAGATCGGGAAGGCGGCGAGGCTGAGACCCGCACCGAGAAGACGCGACGCGATAAAGGCACGGTGTTTTTGCAGATCTAACGGATTGCGCTGCGCATGAGGATGAACAAGGCGCCCGAAAACGCCGCCGGCAAAATGAAACTGGTGAAAAGAACGCAACACAAAAACCTTGAACGCAGAACCCGAACGCCCGTTGAAGGGCACATGACCGGAGCTTGCCTTTCGCGCTTTAAAGGTTGCCTAAAATTTTAAGCGTTACAGCTATTTAAGCCTTAAAAACCGTCACCGTGCTGAATCTTTCGTAAAACAGCCTGCTCAACAATTCGTAAAAACCCGCGCCCGGCGAAATGCATCAAATTCGATGTAAATGCCGCCATAAAAGGCAAAACCCGGTCAAGGGTTTGCTGTTATCGTTTTGGCTTGGGAATGTCCGTTAGAGACATCACAGGGGCAGGTTGAAATGAAATTCCTTATCAAAGCCGCGTTTTGGCTTGGAATTGTTGTGCTTTTCCTTCCGCTTCCGGAACGGATGCGCAATAAAAACGAAGCCAGTGTTTCGACAGGCGATGCGATCGCTTTCCTGTCGAGCGCCGTCAGCGACATCAAGGGTTTCTGCACACGCAACCCCGATTCATGCGTGACAGGCGCGATTGCGGTCCATCATTTCGGACAAAAAGCGCAATATGGTGCACAAATCCTTCACGCGTTCATTTCCGAAAAAGTTGACGACAGCAAGGATCTGAAAGTGCCGAAAGGTTCGCGCGCGAAAGAAAGCGTTAACCAGACGGCGAAAGCTGATGTGCCGCACGGCACGCTGAATGCCGACGATCTCGCGCCCGCTTACCGCGCACCAAAGGTTTCGCTTTCGCAGCTTTAATCGGGGCAGATTGCCCTTCCCTTCGTGCCCTCATATATAAAGGGCATGACTGCCCTGCCTTCCCCGCAAGAGATCCGTGAGAATTTCCAGTTTCTTGAAAACTGGGAAGACCGCTATGCCTACATCATCGACCTTGGTCACGCGCTGCCGCCTTATCCGCAAGAATTTCGCAGCGACGACAAAAAAGTGCGCGGCTGCGCGGCGCAGGTCTGGCTGCACACGCGCCATGAAAACGGTGTTCTTTATTTCGATGCCGACAGCGATGCACATATCGTACGCGGGTTGATCGCGATCCTGCTCAGTCTCTATTCCGGAAAAACGCCGCAACAGGTTTTAAGCAGCGATGCGAAGTCTTTTTTGAAAGAGCTGAAACTTGCCGACCATCTCACCGCACAACGCGCGAATGGCCTTGCCGCGATGGTGAGGCGGATCGAGGACGAAGCGCGCGCAATAGTTTAATACTGAATCTGCGGCCGGTAATCGTCCGCGCCCCAGTTTCTGATTTTTCCGGCATTTTTCCCCACCGCTTCCGTTGCAAAACCGTAATGCGCGGCAAGCCGGTCGAGTGCGAGCGCGAGAACGATTTTTGCTGTGCGCGCTGGCCAGCGCCGTTCGGCCTCGACGAGAGACAGACCTTTTAAAAAACAGCATACATCCTGCAAGATACCGGACAGTTCCGGACCGACGGCTTGCAGCGCTTCGTTGACGCGTTGTTTTGCAGCCAGTGTACCATCCGAAAAATCCGTACTTATCGGCAGGCCGCGCTGACAACCAGCGCGCGACATATCCCAACTCGACGTGGTGCGCGGCATCAATTGCGCGCGTGTGAAATCGGCACGCAATTTTTCACCGGCAACGAATTGCGCGTCACTGATCATAAACGCGCCGTCTTTATCCTTGTGCGTGCGAAGCCAGGTGAGCGGGCTTTCATTCACGTGAAGAAGCACATCCTGCGTCACGCCGTCGGCATTTTTCAGTGTCCGCGCTTCGACAGGCGGCTGATAAGGCAAAGGGCGCACCTGCTTTTTCTTTTTCGGTTTCAATTTCTCTGTCATGGCGCCACCTGCCATTTTGCCTGCGGCACAAGCGCGAGAAGTTTTTCTTCGAGTGTATTTAACTGCTCGTCGAAACGGCGTTCGTCGCGCGCATCCTCGATCAGGTTGCAGGCGTGCGTGATTGTCGTGCGATCGCGTCCGAAATATTTCGCCAGATTTGAAAGAGAAAAGCCAAGCGCAACATGCGCCATATACATCGCGATCTGCCGCGCCCGCGCCACACGCGCCAGCCCGCGCGTTTTCGAACGGAGCTGGAGGATCGACACGGAAAATTCCTGCGCAATCAGCATCTCGAGACGAGAAAGCACAGTGTTTTGGTCGTTTGCGTGAGTTGTCCACAGGGCACCCTGCAGGCTGAGAATTTGTTGCAGCATTTTATGTCGTTCCTCTCATTGACGAATCGCTTGTTATTAGGAATAAAAGCCTAGTCAATCTAGGCGTGTCGACTCTGCTGGGGATAATTTTTCAAAAAGATTCGACTCTGCGAACTCCGAGGGTCATTATCGGGACATGGAAGTTGCTTACGGTTCTTGAATTCATCGAAGAACCTCAGCGGTGGCCTCCAGAGCCCGCCTAGACACCGGCCTCAGCCTTAATCAGCAGAGGAAAAAGGAATTAGGTCAGATGAAGCGGGGTTATCTTCTGAGTCTCGCACGCAGGAGATGATCCGATAGTCACAAACGACGGTTGTATAATTTCGTTATAGTGATGCATACGGTGAACCTTCGGGCTCATCGTGCGCGACGAGCCGGTGGTTTGAGGTGCGCAAGCACTTCACCCCGTCTCGCCGTTCAGACAAACAAGGGAGGATATAAACTCCGGTTTGTATTTTCGTTTGTCTCTGGACTGAACAAGCGGGAGGTTGTCACCAACCTCCCGCTTTTATTTTGTCCGGATTTTGAATGCGCCAGACGCAAGCACAAAACAGCGCCATGAAAAAATATTTTCTCACTTTGGGCGCCGTGATCATCATTCTCGGATTAATGATCTTATTAAAAAAAGAAAAAACCGTTTTTTCCGGTCGCTATGTCAACAGCTTCGAAACCAGCGCTTTTTCTCCTAACGACAGCAAGGAAGTCTGGTGGGTGGAAGGCAATCTGGAAAAATTATCCGACGGCGACTGTTTCAAAGATGTCGTCTTTGAGGGAAGTCTCACCAACAAAGGTGAATATGGCCATCTCGGAGCCTATACGCGAAAGCTCACGGTTAAAAAAATCATTCAGGCTACAGAAATCGACTGCAAGGAATTCGAAGCCTTGAAATAAAAAGCGCCGCGAAATGGGGCGCTTTTGTTTTTCGTCAGAAAATTTTGAAAGTTTTAAGCGCGGCTGCCGCGTTTGCGGCGCTGCTGGCCGAGGCCCATTTTCTTGGCCAGATTTGATCGCGCAACGGCATAGTTCGGCGCAACCATCGGATAATCGAGCGGCAGCTGCCACTTCTCGCGATACGCTTCAGGCGAAAGATTGTAATGCGTGCGCAGGTGACGCTTCAGGGATTTGAACTTCTTGCCGTCTTCGAGGCAGATCAAAAAATCCGGGCTGATCGATTTTTTCACAGGCACGGCGGGCTTCAGTGAGTCATTCGCAACACCACCCGTGTTGACGCCTGCCGATGTACGGCGCAACGCGCTGTAAACTTCGCCGATAAGCCCGGTGATATCGCCCGCCTGCACAGTGTTGTTGCTGATGTAAGCCGAAACAATGTCGGCGGCGAGTTCAATAAGGACGGGATTTTCAGCGGTCTGGGTCATATTTTTATCCTGGTTTAATCAATCACTACGTTCTTGAACCGCCCGTGATATCGCGGCTTACTCTTCTAAGGATCAGAAGCGATATACTTGGATAACCAGTTTTGTCAAATATTCGATAGAAACTGATCTTGCCGATACCGCGAAAAAGACAGGTAGACCCTTTATAGTTGTGGCGCAAGCTCGGTTTCGAAAAATATTTCTGCTCGTCTTTACTATTCAGGACTTGACCGCATTTCATGAGCCCCTTGATTCTAGCGGGGCGCGGGTCCAAATAAGTCTTTCAAACTGCTTCGAAAATCA
>JAZKID010000134.1:0-3392 GCA_040385045.1 Pseudomonadota bacterium
CGGTGACACCAAGAATCATTAGCAGCGCAGCAGCTTTAAGCGGCTTTTTTAACGCTTTCTTCATTAATGAAACCCCTCATTTGACACCACGTACAGAGATATAAACACGTGCCCGCGCAAGGGGTCAATTGCACCTAAGTGCATAAGTGTGGAAAAACCCGGTGACCATGACGAAAAGCCACAAGATCATCGAATGCCAGGATGAAATGAGAATTTTTTAGCCGAGACGGGGTAATTCAACAGGAATATAAGATTTGGCCACGACACTTTTGGTCATCGATGGCGTTTTATGCGAAGTCGAGCGGCGACGCGCTGATGTGAGCTTAGCGGGTCGAAGCAGTTTGTGAAATTTCGCGATAGCGCTGCAGGGTCACATCGTATTTGGCATGGACTTGCGCAAGCTCGGCTTCGCTGTCGCTTATTCTGATTTTCAGATCGCGCACGCTTTGTTCGGCCCGGTCGAATTTGTATTGCATGCCGGCCGGCACTACGCCTTTTTTCTTTTGTGATTCAACGGCAGTTTGTGCTTCTTTCCAGTCTTTATCTGCGCTGGACAAGGCCTTCTTTTGCTGGGAAATTTGATCACTGATGGCGCTGGTATCGCGCTTGCGTGCTGCGGTAATGTCTTCTTCACTGCGATAGCGAGCGGATAAGGCACGATCGGATTTTTTCTGTTCTTCAGCAGCGACAAGTTCGGCTTTTTTCTTGTCGTCCTGCAGCTGTTTTTCGCGTTTTTGCTCTGCAGTGAGCGGTGCAGCAATATCTCTTTTTACGGCGCCGGTATTGCCGTATTCGCGAATTGCGCGATCTGCGCATTCCGGTATCGGTCGGTCTGAAGTGAGAGTGCGGCCGGATGCATCCTTGCACATGAAAATAGCTGCGTGCGCACCCGACGCGATGAATATCGAGAGAAAAACCAGTGTCTTGACTGCACCTTTCATTTCACTCCCCAGAATAAAACGACAGCTGTTACGTCACACCGTACCTCTTGCGATAAGCGGCGACTGCATCCTTGTACTGCGCCTGTTCCGAATTGGCTCCCGCATTCGACAGGTATTCAAACAAATCCGACAAATTACCGATGGATACCACCGGCATGTCGTAAGTCTTGCTCACTTCCTGCACGGCCGAATGGGCGGACAATGCATCGTCTGCACCCGAGCGCTCCATCCGATCCAGCGCAATCAATACTGCACATGGCGTTGCCCCTGCGGCGCGTATCATGTCTACCGATTCGCGCACCGAGGTACCGGCGGAGATCACATCGTCGATGATGACCACGCGGCCCTGCAACTTGGCGCCAACCATGGTGCCACCCTCGCCGTGATCCTTGGCTTCCTTGCGGTTGAACGCAAACGACACGTCGCGACCCTTGTTCGCCAGCGCCACCGCAGTCGCCGAAGCGAGCGTGATGCCTTTGTATGCCGGGCCAAACAGCATGTCGAATTCGACACCCGAATCGATCAGGGTTTGCGCATAAAACTCTGCCAGACGCGCCAGCGTGCCGCCCTGATTGAACAGCCCTGCATTAAAAAAATAAGGCGAGGTGCGACCGGCCTTGGTAACGAATTCGCCGAACCGCAATACGCCGGTATCTACCGAAAACTTGATGAATTCTTGCCGTAAATTGTTCAAAACAACTCCATAACGGGTAAAAGTGACGAAAATTGTCGCTATTTACGCGACCAAGGCCACATTTTAAATCGTTATCGAAGCCACATGCCGGTAAATGCAAAGGGCATGCCCGGCGACTGAAGACCAGGCGCAACGAATCGGTTATCCTGAGCGCCTCATTTTTTAAACGACTGCCATGATCAAAATTATTTCTGCCAACTTGAATGGCATACGCTCCGCCGCCAGGAAGGGCTTCTTTCAATGGATGGCTAAACACTCGGCCGATTTCGTTTGTGTGCAGGAATTGAAGGCACAGGCAACGGACATGACACCGGAATTTTTAACACCGGAAGGTTATTACGGCTACTTCCACTATGCCGAGAAAAAAGGTTATTCCGGCGCAGGCGTGTATTGCAAGACCAAACCGGACAATGTGCAGATCGGTTTCGGCTGCAGCGAATTCGATGCGGAAGGCCGTTATGTGCAATGCGACTTCGGCAATCTGAGCGTGATTTCCGTCTACTGCCCGTCCGGCTCGTCGAGCGAAGAGCGGCAACTGGCGAAGTTCCGTTTCATGGACGTGTTCCTGCCGCATTTGCTGACATTGAAAGCATTGGGTCGCGAGTTCGTCATCTGCGGCGACTGGAATATCGCGCATAACGAAATCGATCTGAAAAACTTCAAGGGTAATCGCAAGAATTCGGGCTTCCTGCCGGAAGAACGCGCCTGGCTGACACGCGTATTTGCGGATGTCGAACTGGTCGACGTATACCGCCATCTGCATCCGGCGGCGACGGACGAATGCTATACATGGTGGAGCAATCGCGGTCAGGCATATGCAAAGAACGTCGGCTGGCGCATCGATTATCAAGTTGCGACACGCAATCTCGCGGCAACAGCGAAAACCACTTCCATCTACAAGGATGAGCGCTTCAGCGATCATGCACCGCTGACTGTTGATTACGACTGGAAATGACTTCCGCAACAGCCAATCGGCCCATGCCGGTTGGCTAGCGCACTGAGTCTAACCCCGCATAGAATCAGCGTTTTTCACGAAGCCGTCATAAAGCATTTTTATAATCCCTGCGACGCGGGGATCGCACGACAATTCCACTTCAGGTTTGCGACCGCCGGCACATCGCAATTCACCTTCTTCTGGAAAAGACATGTCCGATCAAACTTCGTTTTCTCGTCGCCAAGCCCTCAAATTTCTCGCCAGCGCACCTTTGTTGCCACTAGGCGCATCGTCTGCCTTGCTAGCCGCTTGCGGCATAGTGCCGACAAAATCGGCTTCCGCAGAATACGTAGGCACCAGCTTCACGCCTATGGCTGCACCCACACTGACCGAGGCAGCGGCAATGGCCACGACGGCTATCGGTTCAACCCTGAATGTCCATTACGGCGATAACTCCACGCAACATTACAAGCTCGCGTATCAATCATTCTTCATCACAGGTCAGCAGGTGCCGGACGGCAAAGGCGGGACGGTATTAAGCGGCGGCTATTTCGATATCCATAACAAAGCCATCATCGACCGTTCGATTGCAGGCAAGGAAAGGCAATTCTTTTCCGACTCGCCGGATGGCACATCGTTGTTGTCACTGCCGAATCCGACCGTGACCGGCATCAAGGGCAAGGCTGTCTTCGCCGTCGTACAGTTTGAATACCTGACCCGCGATCAACTCGGCGCGGCCACCGGAAAGAACAATGCTTACGGCACCTTACCGTCGCCGATTGCCGTGTTGACGCTGGATCAAGACCAGAGCACCGGCAAACTC
>JAZKID010000135.1:0-18303 GCA_040385045.1 Pseudomonadota bacterium
GCAGTACGCCCGAACCTCGCTGCTCACTCGTGCAAACCCTTTCACCCGCCACGAAGCCCCCAGCACGACCATCTCCCGCACCGATATCGGCGAGCTCATCTCCGCATCCGGCTTCTGCGGCACATACCCAACCACGCCCCGCCGCCCCACCACCGCCGAAACAGGCAGGCGGTTGCGGATTTCATCGAGGAAAGCAGGCGTAAAGCGCATGAGCCTGTCTTATAACACGCCTGACGAAAGGCAAAGCATGGAACTTTTGCCACAATTGTAGGGTTGTATGGAGCTTCAGGAGACTATTTATGAAAAAAATGCTTTTCGTCCTTGCTGCTCTTTTCTCAATTTCCAGCTTCGCCACGATCGCCGAGGCAGCCAGTTTTCAGGAAAAGAACCGCGCAAATAACTACAATTACAATAACGGCTACAATAATAATGGTTATGGAAATTACGGCCATTACAACAAGCGCCGCAATTACAACTCCTACAACGGAAGAAATTATCGCTATAACTATCGCTGCCGACATTATCGCTATGGCTGTGATGCAAGAGGTTTAGGCTACAAGAGCGGCGATTTCATGTGAAATCATAACGAAGAGGAACTTCGCGTTAGGTTCCAAGTTGAAGACATATGATTCAGGAGACTCACATGAAAAAAATTCTCGCTCTTTCCCTCACTGCAATTTTTATAACAGGATCCGCTATATCAGCCGATGCAAAACAAACCAGATCCATGGTTCACAGTAATATGAGTGTGCATTCTGATAACAGTCGCAACACGACATCCCTGCGATACTCCAACAGAATGGACAGACCTCGCGGCTGGAGCCAGGGTCGCAAACGTGGTTGGGATTGCACCGTAGGATCAAGGGATTGTGTTCCCCCGGGACAACAGAAATGGTCGAAACGGTCCCGCTGGTCTAACGATAATTAATTTCACGACTTAAAGAGAACAGGGGATCATCTCTTTTGTCTCCTTGCATGCTTGGTTATTCCCATTAAAAATTGGGGCTTAAGCAGCTGCAGGAAACGTTCTCATGAAAATTTTGATTGATGTCGATACGCTTGAAGAAGAAGGCGTATTGACGCCAGCACTTGCGGCAGTCTTAAGAAAACATGCCGTGCGTGACACGGGCTCCACGGCCATCAACCTTCTGCTTGCCTTTGGCGCTGTCGTTCTTGCCGCGGGTGCCGGTGCGCTCGTTCCCACAGCCAGTGTGGCCTTGATGATCGGCCTTGCTTTCATTGGCGCAGGCTGGTTCGTTTCAAAAAACCATGCCGAACAATGGGGCAAGCTCGGCAGCATCTGGATGGTGATCGGCGGGCTGCTCAGCGCAGGCGCTGTTGGCATGCTGGTCGGCTATACAGTTGAAAATGGCGCGATTGTCGAGCGCCCAATGCTTGGCAGCATTGCCGGCGCAGCCGTACTGGCAGCTGTCGCGCTTCTCGCCGAAAGCTATCTGCTCATCGCGCTTGTCCCCTTTGCTCTTTGCGCTGCGATCGGAAGCACAACGGGCTACTGGCATGCCACTTACATGGTCTGCATTCGCGAACCCACGCTCACCATCGCGCTGTTCACTGCGCTCGGCCTGATCGGCTGGGAAGTTTCAAAAAGACTGCGCGGTGTACGTGAAGGCATGGCCATCGCCTTCACACGCGTCTGCGTCATTTTCGTCAACATGGGTTTCTGGATTGGATCATTGTGGGGCGACACACCCGGTGCGCTGTGGAAAGACCCTGAAGGCAGCAGTTGGAGCTATAATTATGTGCCGCAAATTCCGGCCACGACATTCATTGTCGGCTGGGCTGTCGCGCTTCTGGCTGCCGGCGCATGGGGCGCAAAAAACGGACGCCGTTTCCTTGTCAACACGGTTGCCGTCTTCGGCGCGATTCATTTCTATACGCAATGGTTCGAGCATCTTGGTGCCGATCCGCTCAGCGTTATGATTGCCGGTACGGCCACCATCGGCTTCGGTATCGCACTATGGAAATATAACCAGAAACAGGTTTCAGCCTGAAAATGAAACGTCATCTCATTTTCGTAGGCATGTTTACTTTTACAGTTTGCACGACGACGCAACATGCAATTGCCGCGAATGACAGAAAGCCACGCCCGCACCGAGTGCACAATGATGTCGAGACCATCATAACAAAGCCGGACCTGCCTGCCGAAATTAACGACCCTGCTCGCGCGAGGCGCAATCATGACTGGCTGAGCGGTTATGGCGGCTACGGTAATGAACAAACGGATGAGGACAATCAAACTGAGCCTCAACAGCGCGACCGCCGCCGCTGGCAGCGGCGTCATCGTCGTTAACGACATCTATTTTTTATGCATTTTCAGCCATTCCTGCATATCTGAAATTTCTTTTTTCTGCGACAAAATAATTTGTTGTGCCATATCTTTTGTCGACTGATCCTTCGCGTATTTCAATGCGGTTTTTGCCATATCGAGGGCAGCCTGATGATGCGGTATCATTTGCAGACGAAAGTCGATATCCGCGTCGCCCGTATAAGCGGGCGCATCCTTCATCATTTTCATGCCACTCTGCTTGTATTCTTTCGTTGCAGCAGAATCTTTCGCCTGCACTGATTGATGCGTATGTTGCGCAAAAGAACTTTCTGCGCCCAATGTCAGAAAAAAAATAAATGCAAAAATTATCGGCCTGAGCATGATTTTTTCTCCATTTAGAATCAGATCGTTGTCGGCGGCTGTTGCGGATCTTGCGGCGGCTGCGCAGGCACGCCCGGCACTTCACTTGGCTGCGCAGGAATAGGGTTAGGCGGCGTCGGCTGTTGATTGGGCATGATTTTTTCTCCGATAAAATTAAAAACGTGCGATATGCGCGATAGATCCATAAATGCGCACATAAAAAAAGAGGAGCCAAAGCTCCCCTTCGTTCAAACAAAAAAACCTTAAACGGCTTTTTTGATTTCTGGTTTGTTTTCGTTCGATGGGTTGGACTTGTCCGAACCCTGCGCGCCTGTTTCAGGCTTCTTGTCTGAATCTTGCGGTTTGTTCGGTGTATTGTTTGTTGGCTGTGTCATTTGAAATCTCCAAATAATAAAACTTATCCGTGAATTCGGCTAAGAGATTTCGTATAGCATAGATAAAGAAATACTGGCGGTAATTATTTTAATTTATTTCAGGAACAAAAGTATTGAAGGAATAAATACACACCTAACTCTTCTTTGTTCAATATCATTCTATGATTGCAGATGCTTAGGTTTTACGCGCAGATCGAAAAGTTTTATCAAAGGAACTTCGCAAATGTTTCACGGTTGATAAAAGCGACACAAGCAACCGGAGCTTTTCGATGAACAAAATTTTACTTATTCCCTGTTTGATTGTTTCTCTCGCCGCCTTTTCGAGCGACAGTCTTCACGCACAAGGCGCGAACGTCGATTCTTCGAAGTCTGCTATCGCACCTGCCGGAAATGTTTCTGCAAAAACAGGCACGAATTCACGCACACCGATGGGCATTGACAGTACACGGCAAAAATCTTCAACAAATTCAAAAACCAACATGCTGCGCAGCGCGAATCCGCAAACGCCATGCGTTGCAGATGGCAAGGATTGCATTACCCCCGGCCAGCGTGATCCTGAAACAGCCAAGAGCCAGACACCCAGCAATCCGACAGCCCCAAGCGGCGATACAAAGACAGAGCATGACAAGCCGGATGCAACAGGCTCAACGCGAGACAGCGATTCAAATTCAGATGCCGATAATGATGCGGAAGATTAAATTCAGGCCGACAGTTTCTGCTTGATCACAGCATTGGCTTTGCCAAAATCGATCTGACCGGCATATTTGCCTTTCAGCTCGGCCATTACCTTGCCCATGTCTTTCATCTCGGCCGCACCGGTTGAAGAGATGGCCGCTTCGACAGCCGCGGTCATTTCAGCTTCCGACATCTGCGCCGGCATAAAGCTTTCAATGACCTTGATTTCATCGTTTTCCTGGTTGGCGAGTTCGATACGGCCTGCCTTGGCATAGATGCCCGCGCTTTCGTGGCGCTGCTTGACCATTTTCTGCATCAGGCCAAGAATTTCCTCGTCCGAAATCGGGGGCTTGCTGCTGCCGCGCGCCTCGATGTCCTTGTCCTTAATGGCCGCGTTGATCAGCCGCAGGGTAGACGTGCGCAGCTTGTCCTGGCTTTTCATGGCATCTTTGTAGGCATCGTTGATCTTCTGGCGCATTTTCCGTCCTAATTCTCTTAATCTCGTCATTATATAGCGCACAACGCTTGATTTTGTAGTGCTGCAATCTATAAGTTGCGGCTTAGCCATACAGGAGTATGAATTTGACGCAAGACCGGCCCGCCGGCGCGCCCGCGCGCCTTCAAACTGCCAGATTGATCCTCGCGGACGGCACCGTCCTGCGCGGTTTCGGGCTTGGCGCAACGGGTGCAGCTGTCGGCGAAGTCTGCTTCAACACAGCCATCACGGGCTATCAGGAAATTCTCACCGATCCGTCCTATGCGGGCCAGATCATCACTTTCACGTTCCCGCATATCGGCAACACCGGCACGAATGAAGAAGATATCGAAACGTTGAACATGGCGTCCACCAGCGGTGTGCGCGGTGCGGTTCTGAAAGCGGATATCACCCTGCCCTCGAACTGGCGCAGCAGCCGCGCGCTCGATGCGTGGCTGAAAAGCCGCAACATTATCGCGATTGCTGGCATCGATACGCGCGCGCTGACTGCGCTGATCCGCGATAAAGGCATGCCGAACGCCGTGATCGCGCATGACGAAAAAGCTGAGTTCGATCTCGACGCGTTGAAGAAACAGGCGCGCGACTGGCCGGGCCTTGTCGGCATGGATCTGGTGCCGGATGTCAGCTGCACGCAGCGCTTCACATGGGATGAAGGCGGGTGGGAACTGGGCTCAGGCTATGCCAAAAATGCGGCGGGCCGTTTTCATGTTGTCGTGATCGACTACGGGATCAAGCGGAACATCCTGCGCCAGCTTGTACGTGCAGGCGCGCGCGTGACCGTTGTGCCCGCGACGACGGATGCGGAAACAATTATGTCGCTCAACCCGGATGGCGTGTTTCTCTCTAACGGCCCCGGCGACCCGGCGGCGACAGGCGTTTATGCCGTTCCGGTCATCAAGCAAATTCTCGACAAGAAAATCCCACTGTTCGGCATCTGCCTCGGCCACCAGATGCTGGGCATCGCTGTCGGCGGCAAGACAGGGAAGATGAAGCAAGGTCATCATGGTGCCAACCATCCTGTGAAAGATATCACCACCGGCAAGGTGGAAATCGTTTCGATGAACCACGGTTTCGCCGTCGAGCGCAGTTCGCTTCCGAAAACGGCCATGGAAACGCATGTTTCGCTGTTCGATGGCTCGAACGCCGGCATCACCCTCACCGATCGTCCGGCATTTTCGGTTCAGCACCACCCGGAAGCGTCCCCCGGGCCGGAAGATTCACATTATCTGTTCGACCGTTTCATTGAATTGATGTCGCAAGGAAAAGTGCAGGCGGCGTAAGCAGCAGAAATAAAAATTTCCTACTGTAATGACACCAATATATTGGATGCATTTTTCTAAATTAATTGAAGCTCTGCAGGATTTTTAAATCGTTTGGCAGCGGTGCAATCAGGCTGGATTGAACCCGTTGCTGCGCTTTTGCAAGCAAATCCCGCCGCAGCTCTCTCTCGCGCTCAATGTCGGCATGCTCGTTATATTTAAAATACGCCGAAGTTTTAAACTCAACAGGCAGCGGCAACATCGGAGATTTTTTTCTCCAATCTTTTACGAGCGAATCTGAATCAGCCTCGTTCTTTTTTTGCAGGTTGGCAGGCTGGTTATTCGATTCAGGTACTGAAGAAGCCGGTACTTTATTATCTTCTGAATTGCCGAACCATTCATTGTATTTTTCTTTTACGCTTTCGACAAACTTGGATCCGAAAGTCACACCTTCGTCCGGATGCCTGATCGCAAGCGATCCGGCCTGGCGAAGCAGAGATTTGCCGCTGGTGGCTGCATGGACGGCCTCGGGAGCAAAAATCCCAGCCTTAATGCCCGTTTTATGCAGCAAACCCCACCCGCCTGCTGCAACATCGACAGCAAGGCCAGCGGCAAAGCCTGTCCACACCATCGCGCGCTCTTCCTTCAGCGTCTCGATTTTTTCTCTCTTGATAATTTCAGATTGAGCCTCGGCCTGCGTTTCAGAAAGTTTCTTGGTGTAATATTCCGTTGTTTTGGCGTAAGCCTCATAAGGCACGCCATCGCTCAAAACATTCCACACCTTTTCTGCAAACCATTCCGTTCCGGGCTTCGTCCCATGATCCTGGATATAATCGATGGGATGCCAATACTCGCCGACGACCTGTTTGCTTGCATAACGAATGGCCAGATTCTCAGGCAATATCCAGCTTCCCGCTCGGGCAACCGTCACTCCGAAATCCAGCGCACGGATCGGAAATTCAAGAACAGTTTGCGTGAGCGATGCAAGGCCGGTCTGAGGATTATGAAATCCCTGGACGAACGCTTTCTTGGCGTTCATCTCTGCCTTCGTTAGATAATTATTCGGATCTTTTTTCTCTCCTTCCGTGCGCGGGTTCAAAACGCGCGGCCGATAAGCGGGATCGCCGTTGACGAAATTTTTCAACTTCTGGGCCCAGCCATTACGCTCGGAAAATTTTTCCTGCAGAAGATCGCGATAGCCTTCCCTCAGCCATGGCGAAGGGTCCTTCGGTGACTGCATTGATGGAAGATTTTCCGGAGGAATAACGTCTGCATTAGGATCATTCGGCGGCGGATCGATATTTTCGACCACCGGCTGTTGCAGATCCTGCGACTGGGTGTCTTGCGGTTTTTTTGAATATTTTTCAGGCAAAATTGTTTGCGGAAGTTTCGACTTTTGCTTTTGTGGAACTGGCTTTTGTTCTTCAAACTTATAATTTACAGACGCGGGGCGGCGGTTTTCGATACGCACTTTTTCTGTTTTTGCATAATCGTCCTGCTGCTGCCTGTCCTTCTGCGCCGGTATTTGCGGCACATTATCCAGCATTTGCGACAAGGTTTGATATTGCTGCGCATCGTCCGGCATAAAATCCATGCGGCAGATATCGTTTGGCGACAAAGACGGCGCAATGGGCCGGATCAGTTCGCCATCTTTTTTCTCGATAATTTCAGGACCATTCTTTTCGCGAACTTTTTCAAGCAGCCGTTTTTCCAACTGCTGATTTTTCAAATCGCCTTGTTGAGCAGGCCCCTGTTTCCCGACAGGCGTCCGCAGCAACCGCTTTGTCTTCCTGGTTTTTGTTTTTTTGCCGATTTTCTTTTTTGCTGGCGGGCCCACGACAGCAGGCTTCTGTTTCTGCTCTTGCGAAGGCTTTACCTGAAAACCTGATCCCTTGGTCGTATTGGACGCGGATAAACGATCAACTTTAATGTTCATAAAAAATCCCGAAGAAGGGATGGTGCTAACAAGCGCTACAAGTATCAGTCAATATATCTGAGCTCATTTTATTTGATTATTATTCGTTTTTTACATTTATATTCTTTAATTTTAATAGTTCTAAAGTAGAACAGTTCTAAACTTGAGATCAAATTCTTTTTTGTTGAGCGCAGCAAGAAGCGCATTTTAGGCATGGAAAAACGCCGCAAATACATTATAAAGCAGGCTTAACCCTCCCCGTTTCCGCGTGGGAGGGTTAAGTGCGAAAAGACGATGAAAAAATATCTGGTGCTGACACAACGAACGGCAAGCTTCGATCCGGCTTGCCTTGATCCGCATTACGCCTTTCTTGACGCTTTGAAAAAAGACGGGCGGCTCGAACAATTCGGCGGTTTCAGCGACAAATCCGGCGGCGCCTATGTGTTCAAAGCGCATAATTTTAATGAGGCCAAAACGATTACCGAAAACGACCCCGTTTTCACAACCGGCTCTTCAACACTAACGGTCTATGAGTGGAATGCCCAAACGTAACGATATCAAATCCATCCTTGTCATTGGCGCCGGCCCGATCGTTATCGGTCAGGCCTGCGAATTCGATTATTCCGGCACGCAGGCGATCAAGGCACTGAAAGCCGAAGGTTACCGCATCATTCTCGTCAATTCGAACCCAGCGACGATCATGACCGATCCGGATCTTGCCGACGCGACGTACATCGAACCGATCACGCCGGATATCGTCACCAAGATCATCGAAAAAGAACGTCCCGATGCCGTACTGCCGACGATGGGCGGACAAACGGCGCTGAACTGCACGCTTTCGCTCAAAAAAATGGGCACGTTAGAGAAATATAATGTCGAGATGATCGGTGCATCCGCCGAAGCGATCGACAAGGCCGAAGACCGTCAACTGTTCCGCGATGCGATGACGAAGATCGGTCTCGAGACGCCGCGCTCACACCAGGTGAAGTCGCTGGTTGAGGCTCTGAAAATCATGGATGACATCGGCCTGCCAGCCATCATCCGCCCCAGCTTCACGATGGGCGGCACAGGCGGCGGTATTGCTTACAATAAAGCCGAATATATCGACATCGTCGAACGCGGCATCGACGCGTCGCCGACCAGCGAAGTTCTGATCGAGGAAAGCGTTCTCGGCTGGAAAGAATATGAGATGGAAGTCGTTCGCGACAAGAACGACAACTGCATCATCATCTGCTCGATCGAGAATATCGACCCGATGGGCATTCACACCGGCGACAGCATTACCGTTGCGCCCGCGCTGACGCTCACCGACAAGGAATACCAGCGCATGCGCAACGCCAGCATCGCCGTGCTGCGCGAGATCGGCGTCGAAACAGGCGGCTCCAACGTGCAGTTTGCCGTTGATCCGGCGAACGGCCGTATGGTCGTGATCGAGATGAACCCACGCGTCTCGCGTTCTTCTGCACTTGCTTCGAAAGCGACAGGCTTCCCGATTGCGAAGGTCGCGGCAAAACTGGCCGTCGGCTACACGCTTGATGAAATTGAAAACGACATTACCGGCGGCGCGACACCGGCCAGCTTCGAACCAACGATCGATTACGTCGTCACGAAAATTCCGCGCTTCAATTTCGAAAAATTCCCCGGCGCTGAACCGACGCTGACGACATCGATGAAATCTGTCGGCGAAGTGATGGCGATTGGCCGTACCTTTGCGGAAAGCCTGCAAAAAGCACTGCGCGGTCTTGAGAAAGATTATACCGGCCTCAATGAAATCGACATTCCGGGCCTCGGCCAGGGTGACGATATCAATGCCATCCGCGCAGCGCTCGGTGCGCCGCGGCCGGAACGCCTGCTCACCATCGCGCAGGCTCTGCGTCTCGGTATGCCGGTGAACGATGTTCATAACGCCTGCAAGATCGACCAGTGGTTCATTTCGCAAATTAAAGACATCGTCGATGCGGAAATGCATCTGCGCGCTTACGATCTGCCCGAAGACGCGGAAGAGTTGCGCCAGCTGAAAGCGCTCGGCTTTTCCGATGCCCGTCTCGCCGAATTGACGGACCGCACCGAAGACGAGCTGCGCAAGCGTCGCATCGCACAGAATGTACGGCCGGTTTTCAAACGCATCGATACCTGCGCGGCGGAATTCGCCTCGCCGACTGCATATATGTACTCCACTTATGAAATGCCGTTCATTGATGGGCCTGTCGACGAAGCCAAACCGACAGACAGGAAGAAAGTCGTCATTCTCGGCGGCGGGCCGAACCGCATCGGCCAGGGCATCGAATTCGACTATTGCTGCTGCCATGCCGCCTTCGCGCTGGAAGAAGCTGGTTACGAGACCATTATGATCAACTGCAACCCGGAAACCGTATCGACGGATTACGACACCTCCGACCGGCTTTATTTCGAGCCTCTCACGGCCGAAGATGTTCTCGAAGTTCTGTCAAAAGAAAAAGAGAACGGCACATTGCACGGCGTGATCCTGCAGTTCGGCGGGCAGACGCCATTGAAACTTGCGCATACGCTGGAAAAGGCCGGCATTCCGGTGCTCGGCACGTCGCCGGATGCGATTGACCTTGCCGAAGACCGCGATCGTTTCAAGAAACTGCTTGAAAAGCTTGATCTCAAACAGCCGCGCAACGGCATCGCCTACTCCATCGAGCAGAGCCGCATTATCGCGCAGGAACTCGGCTTTCCGCTGGTCGTGCGCCCAAGCTATGTGCTCGGCGGCCGCGCCATGGCGATCATTCACGACGACACGGCACTCAACAATTATCTGCAGGCGACGCTGATCGCTCTTGTCCCTCCTGAGGTGCAGGCGAAATATCCGAACGACCGCACAGGCCAGATCAACCACGTTCTCGGCAAGAACCCGCTATTGTTCGACGGCTATCTGGTCGATGCGATCGAAATCGACGTCGACGTGTTGGCCGACGGCAAGGACACTTATATATGCGGCATCATGGAACACATCGAGGAAGCCGGCGTGCATTCCGGCGACAGTGCCTGCTCGCTGCCGCCGCATTCGCTGAAAGACGACATGATCGCCGAGCTGGAACGCCAGTCGCGCGAAATGGCGCTGGCCCTGAATGTCGTCGGCCTGATGAATGTGCAGTTCGCCATTCAGGATGGCACGATCTACGTTCTCGAGGTGAACCCGCGCGCATCGCGCACCGTTCCGTTCGTTGCCAAAACCATCGGCGAGCCGATTGCAAAAATCGCCGCGCGCGTGATGGCGGGCGAACCGTTGAAGTCGTTCAATCTTCGTAAGAAGACATACGACCACATCGCCGTGAAAGAATCCTGCTTCCCGTTCGCACGCTTTCCGGAAGTCGACACCGTGCTCGGCCCCGAAATGCGCTCGACCGGCGAGATCATGGGCCTCGATACAGACTACGGCATCGCTTTTGCGAAATCGCAGCTTGGCGGCGGCACCAAGGTTCCAATCAAGGGAACGGTGTTCGTTTCGGTCAAAAACCGCGATAAACCGCGCATCCTGGAAACGGTAAAAAACCTTGTGGCGCTTGGGTTTGACGTGGTTGCCACGGGGGGCACGCAAGCTTTCCTCGTTGACAACGGGGTCGAAGCGCGCAAGATTAACAAAGTTCTTGAAGGCCGCCCCCATACGGTGGACGCCGTCAAGAACGGTGAAATCTCGATCATGTTCAATACCACCGAAGGTGCGCAATCCTTGGCTGACTCCCGTTCACTGCGCCGTGCCGCGCTGATGCACAAAGTGCCGTATTACACGACGCTGGCCGGCAGCATTGCGGCCGCGCAAGGGATTGCCGCGCTCAAATCCGGCGTGCTGGGCGTGCGATCCCTTCAGGATTATATCGCCCGGACAACCTGACCAACCAAAAAAGAATTTAACTGCAGGCGGTTTGGAAACATATCGCCTCTCGTAGCGTTTTTTGTCGAACTGACAGAAGGAAAAGAAAATGGAAAAGTTTCCGATGACCGAAGATGGCCACAAGGCGCTTGAGGCGGAACTGCACCGTCTGCAGGCCGAGGAGCGCCCACGCATTATCGAAGCGATTTCGGAAGCACGCGGCCACGGCGATTTGTCGGAAAATGCGGAATATCATGCCGCGAAAGAAGCACAGGGCATGAACGAGGCGAAGATCGCCGAGCTGGAAGATAAACTCTCGCGCGCGGAAGTGATCGATATTTCGAAGCTTTCCGGCAAGCAGGTGACCTTCGGCGCCACCATCGCGCTGGTCGACGAAGACACCGACGACAAGAAAAAATTCAAGATCGTCGGCGAAATGGAAGCCGATGCGAAGAACGGCCTCATTTCCATCACCTCGCCCATCGCACGCGCGCTGATCGGCAAGAAAAAAGGCGATGTCGTCGAAGTCAACACGCCCGGCGGCGCGAAAAGCTATGAAGTGATGAAGGTGGAATTCAAGTAATTTCGTACTTATCTATAGGGACATAACCAGCACCTCTTGTCGTTTTAGATAAAATTTTATGTAATTTTGCGTCTGACAAGTGCCGTTTTAGATGCTATTAGGCCGATTATATTTTGTAAGGATATAACGATGCCAAAAGCAGATTTTTCGAAAGATTATAATCGTAACGGCAATAAATTTTATGAAAGAAATGAATTCATCCGGACTTTCGCAGAAAAGGCGAAAGCCGCGTCCGTTGTGAATAACAGGACTGATTATTCAAAGCTCAAAAACTTCGTCGAAAGCAAAAAAGTTTTGGCGCCATACGCAGTCAAAGTTTTCAGCGAAATCCTCGGCGATAAAGACTCAATTTTCTCTACCAATGATCTTGAAATAGCCGATAAATATTTTGCGCGCAGAAAAGCGACATATAACTACAGGGAAGATATTTTCGGAGAAGAAAGAGATGGTATCTTTACTGAACTTGGATCATGGTTATGGTACAGCGGCGTCAAAAGAGTTGTCGCGAAACTTCCACAAACCGTTGTTCTTTCTCCAGAGCTGGACGTAACCAAGAATGGCCTTAAGGACCCTGAGTACTCTGAAGGGTACTGGCAAAAACTCTCTTTAGACGAGAAAATTTCGTTTTATAAATTAAAGCAGCTTCATAAAACCGGCGTGACCAAAAAACAATTCGAGCTTTTCAACAAGGAAAATCCATAGGTTTCTGTCGACTTTACACCAAGTGACATTCTCACAAACTTATTGTAACGCTAACCTCTCATGAGGTTTGTGTGAATTTAAATCGGCCTTGCCTCCGCGACTGCACCGTCATCGCGCCGAACCTGCACCGGCGTTATTCCGGCATTACCTCCGTCGTCATCACCATCGTGCCGGAGCTGGCAAAGCATATCGCGATTGCCAGCATCGGCCCGCATTTGCCCGCGCGCGTGCCGCGCATCAAATGGTGGCAGTTGTTCAAGCAGGGGTGGAGCAAGCCACCGCAGTATTCCAAACGCATCTGGCATGCGCGCCGCAATGACGAGATGATCATCGGCCTCATCTTACGCGATATTCTGCGCCAGCCGTGGCTTCTCACCTTCACATCCACCGCGCAGCGCGATCACACACATTTCACAAAATGGCTGATGTCGCGCATGGATGCGCTGCTGGCAGGGTCATCAAAAGCGGCGCGCTTCCTCAAAATTCCGGCGATGGTGATCGATAATTCGATCGAGACATCGCGTTTTTCGCCTGCGCCAGATCGTGTCAAAGTATGGAAAGAAACAGGCCTGCCCGGCACATACGGCATCGGCGTCTTCGGCCGCGTGCGGCACCAGAAAGGCACCGACCTGTTCGTCGAGGCGATGTGCCGCTTGTTGCCGCGCTATCCGGATTTCACGGCCATCATCGTCGGCCTTGCAGCGCCGGAACAGAAACTGTTCACCGACAAACTGAAAGCGCGCATCGCGGAAACCCAATTGCAGGAACGCATTATCTTCATCGGCGAGGTTGCGCAGGACGATGTGCCGAGCTGGTTTCGCCGCCTGACGCTTTATGTCGCGCCGATGCGCTGGGAAGGTTTCGGCCTCACACCGATCGAGGCGATGGCATCCGAAGTCGCGGTCGTCGCCACTACGGCGGGTGCACACGAGCAAATCGTTGTTGAAGGCGAAACAGGCCATCTCGTGCCGCCCGATAATCTCGAAGCACTTATCGCCGCTATCGAGCCTCTTTTGCAAAACCCTGCAAAGGCCTTTGCGATGGGCCGCAAAGGCCGCGAAAAGGCCTTGCGCGTTTATGATGTCGCGATTGAGGCCGAACGCACGCTGCAAGCCTACAACCTGATGTGGCAGGGCCAGCCCCTTCCCGACGATCGGCCGAAAAGCTGAAATCCGTTGAGAATCGGCCTTTTGCCTCGCGCATGATCTTGCGCCATGGGGCCTGTCATCCCTAAATAAAGACAGGGACGAAAATGACCGCTCACACGCTTAAAACACTGATTATTGGCTCTGGCCCTGCCGGCTACACGGCGGCGATTTATGCCGCGCGCGCGATGCTGGAGCCCGTGCTCATCACCGGCATCGAAACCGGCGGCCAGCTGACGACAACGACGGATGTCGAGAATTATCCCGGTTTTGCCGAAGTCATTCAGGGCCCTTGGCTTGTGGAACAGATGAAGGCGCAGGCCGAACATGTCGGCACGAAGATCGTCAACGATCTCGTCACTTCCGTCGATCTGTCGAAGCGCCCTTTCCTCGTGAAAACAGACAGCGGCGCGGCCTATCTTGCCGAAACAATTATTCTCGCCACAGGCGCGCAGGCGAAATGGCTGGGTCTTCCCTCTGAAACGGAATTCCGCGGTTTCGGCGTTTCCGCGTGCGCGACATGCGACGGGTTTTTCTACCGCGATAAAGACGTGCTCGTCGTCGGCGGCGGCAATACCGCTGTCGAGGAAGCACTTTTCCTGACGCGTTTCGCATCGAAAGTAACACTTGTTCATCGCCGCGATCATTTCCGCGCCGAACGCATCCTGCAAAACCGCCTGTTCGAAAATCCGAAAATCGAAGTGCTGTGGAATACGGCACTTGATGAAGTGACCGGCAGCGACAACCCGAAAGTCGTCAGCGGCGTAAAGCTGAAAAATATTCAGACAGGTCAGATCACGGAGCGTAAAATGGACGGCGTCTTCATCGCCATTGGCCATGCACCCGCGACATCACTCGTCAAAGACCAGTTAAAGCTGAAATCATCCGGTTATGTCTGGACGGAGCCGAATTCCACCGCTACTTCAGTGCCCGCTGTGTTTGCCGCGGGCGATGTCGCCGATGATGTGTTCCGTCAGGCCGTTACGGCTGCCGGCCTTGGCTGCATGGCAGCACTTGAAGCGGAACGTTATCTCGCCGCACAGGAAAGTGGTGCGGCGGAAGCGGCAGAATAAAACTTACCGCAACCTGTAACGAAGACGGCGCAGGAAATAGATAAAAAATTTGCGCAACGTTTTTATGGCGAGGTTTTTTGGTGCGGCTCTTTCCCAGCCTAATTCCTCATCGATATCTGATATCTTTTGTAAAAGACCAGCTTTCTCGTACTGCCATGGCCAATCCGTTCCCGGATAACGCGGCAGCCAGCGATGCAAAACCGGCTGCAACCGGTTAAAAAATTCTTCATGCGAGATTTTTTCGGGACTATATGTTTTCAAAATATCTTCATAAGCAGCTTCAATCTGATCCAGCTGCTTTTCGAGATCAAAATCCTCACGCGCGCTGTCACTTAAAGATTTTGCGCTCTGGGGATTATATTTATTGATTTCACGAAGTATCGATTTAACACTTACTTTTTCCTCAAGGCAGCCGACGCCGAAGTTGTTCGCCCTGAAATAAGTGTAGTTTTGCGGCGTCGCCATGCCCGCCATGCCGCGCGCATCGACGACAACCGTTGCAACGCCGGAGGCAATCGCCTCCATTGCGCTACGCGCCGTCGCAAAAACAAGATCAAACTTTACAAGTTCGAGACCGACATCTTCCAGATGCCGCCCTGTGCCGCGACCAAGCTGCGCCGTCTGAATGCCCGTTTTACGGCAGGACTGTTCAATTAAAGGAATTTGCGCTTTTGTTTTTGTGAAAATCAGCGCCCGTTGTGGTTTTTCTGGTAATGGGCGATTGCGCTGGGGAATACGCTGCAAATCGACTGCATTGAGAATAAGACGAATTTTTTCCGGTGTGACGCCGCAATCGTTTAAAAGAAAGTTTTTTGTCGCTTCGCCCATCGGCATATAGGCGGCCACCTGCGGCATCAGCAGCGGCTCGTTCATGACATGGCCGATGCCTTGGCACGTTTGAAAAACAGGCACGCGCGGAAAACGCACAATAGCTTCGACAACCGTCGGCGCATGCGTTGCGTGGATAATATCCGGCGCCTTGGATAGTTGCAAGAGATCGTCGACGACTTCGATGCCAGCGCTTTTTAAATGCCCGGCCGTCTCGCCCAGAACGGGCGCATAGACGCTACAGCGATGTCCCCGCCTTGACATGCCGATGGCCCAATCGCGCACGTTGATTTCCGTACCACCCGCCTCGCCAAGCTGCTGGTTTGTGAAAAGGATATGCAAGGATTTTTTATCAGGCATAAACTTTTACAGGCACGGCCTGCAAACGCGCTGCAAGCTGTCTTGCAATCGGCGCAACATGCGACCAGCGAATGACATCGCCATAAGTGCCGCTGGCAACGCGCTGCTCGCCATAAACTTCATACAGCGGCTGCGTTGCTGGTTCGGCAAGAAGCATTTCAAGCGGCGGCGGTACGCATAATGTTTCATGCGCCAGCGCCTCGATGCCTTCAAGCGACGCAATTTCTTCCAGCTCTTCACCGATATCCGGATAGATTTTCGCAGTATGAATCTTTTTTTGCAAAAGCTGTGCGTCAAGAGTTATTGAAAGGTCTTTTTTACTATGCGCGATGTTTGGGACCAGCTGATCCGGCACGACCGCGTAATCGTAGAATTGACTTGCCTTACCCGTCCTGCGGCCTGCCTCTGCCAAAGCGACGCGCGCCATGACATGAAGCAAATCGTGCGCAACATTATATGTCTGCCATGAATCTGCCACGACAAGTTCGGGCGATGCGTCGATAAATTCATCGCGCAATGCATCTATCCAATCGTGAAAAGGCTGAATGTCATTGCCAAGAACGAACTGATAGAAATCGCGGTCATAAATTGCGCCAAACATTTTTCCGCGTTTCGCGCCGCACTCCTCGACAACTTTTGCGCTGGCATCGACACGGCCGCAAAATCCGCTTCGCGAACCTTTCGTCAAAATGCTGACCGTCGGATGAACGTTTTGCAGCCAGCCGAACAGGCGTAATTCATGCCCCGGATGCGCCATCACAAAATATGAATGCCCGCGCAGTGCAGCCGGGTTGGCCGAGATATCTTTTAACATACGCAGAACCTCGCGAAATATACTTCACTATATAGAATGAGGCCTGCTTTGACAGAAAATACACACGTAAAAAGTTTAATACGCCTAAACTATTGATTTATATAATGAAATTACCGCACATTCCCGCAGAAACGCTGGATGCGTTTACAAGCCTCTTCGAGCACATTCGTCGCTGTCGCATAAGACACACGAAAATGCGGGCTGAGACCGAAAGCCGCCCCCTGCACCACCGCTACACCCTCTTCTTCCAGCAATGCGGAAACAAACGCTTCGTCATTTGTCAGTGAAATACCGCCCGCCGACGTCTTGCCGATCAGTTTTTTAATTGACGGATAAACATAAAATGCGCCCTCGGGTTTTGCGCAAACCATCCCGTTCGCCTGCCCCAGCATCGACACGACAAGATCGCGCCGCTCGCGAAATACGTCGTTGTTTTTCGGAATGAAATCTTGCGGCCCGTTCAACGCTTCCACTGCCGCCCATTGCGCGATCGATGTCGGGTTCGATGTCGATTGCGATTGCAGTGTCGACATCGCCTTGATCAGCTTTTCGGGCCCTGCCGCGTAACCGATACGCCAGCCCGTCATGCAATAGGCTTTCGACACGCCGTTCATCGTCAATGTACGATCATACAGGCGCGGTTCGACTTCCGCCGGCGTGCAGAAAGTGTGGCCGTCGTAAAGCAGGTGCTCGTACATGTCGTCGGTCAAAATCCACACATGCGGATGGCGCAGCAGCACATCTGTCAGCGCTTTCAACTCATCATGCGAATAGGCTGCGCCGGACGGGTTGCTTGGTGAATTGAAAATGAACCACTTCGTTTTCGGCGTGATCGCCGCTTCCAGCGCATCAGGCTTCAGCTTGAAATTGTCTTCCGCTTTCGCCACGGCAAACACCGGCGTAGCGCCTGCCAGCATGACGATGTCTGGGTAACTCACCCAATACGGCGCGGGTATCACGACTTCATCGCCGGGGTTCAGCGTCGCGAGCAGCGCGTTGAAAAGGACCTGCTTGCCGCCCGAACCGACGCTGACCTGCGACACCTGATAATCGAGATTGTTCTCACGCTTGAATTTCGCGACGATCGCTTTCTTCAGTTCGGGAATGCCGTCGACGGCCGTATATTTCGTTTCCCCGCGCCTGATCGCGTCGATCGCCGCCTGTTTGATATTATCAGGTGTATCGAAGTCCGGCTCGCCAGCGCCGAGGCCGATAATATCGCGGCCGGCCGCTTTCAGCTCGCGCGCCTTGTTGGTGACGGCGATCGTGGGCGACGGTTTGATGCGTTTGAGGCTGTGTGAGAGTTCCATGGCCATGGCCTACTCAAACTGCGCCGTTTCGCCAACCCCCTTTCCCCATATTTACATCGAAAAGCCTCGCAGAAACCAAATTTCGCAGTGCTTTAACGATTTTGGAAAGCGGCGCAGGCATAGTTACGCCATGGTCCTGATCCGACGCATTCACGACTGGCTTCAGCGTAACCCGCTTTACCGCGAGATTTTTTCCTTTTGCGTCGTCGGCGGCATCGGCTTTCTGATCGATCTTGGCCTGTTTGTCGGCGCACAAAAAATCATGC
>JAZKID010000135.1:18313-24360 GCA_040385045.1 Pseudomonadota bacterium
ACCCGCAATGGTTGCATGAGCTGGGCCGCTTTGCTTTATCGCGCGTTTTCGGAACAGCGCTGAATGCCGCCGTTTCTCTGGGTGTTTTATGGGAATGGCCGGAAGCGGGACGCACACTCGCAGTTGCAGCAGGCACTCTCGTTGCGCTGACGGTTAACTATCTGACATCGAAACATTGGGCTTATAAAAATCCGCTCGCCTGATCCGACTCGCTTTTAAAATCAAAAGTGCTATTTTATTTTCTGTATTTACCAAATCTTTTTGGATAAAGCCCATGCCATTTGACAATAAATTTTTATCTTCAATTGCCAGCCTGACCGGCAACAAGCCAACCATTACCTACAGCCACGAGCTTGGTCTTGAAAAAACAGATGTCTTCAATTTTTTCAAACAGGTCATTTCCGATGCGACCGGTGGCGAGGAAGTAATTGATACAAGCGGCGTAAAATTTTCCGAAGCCGCCAGAAAATATCATTTCGACCCGTCATTACCCGCAATCAATGAAGAGTTTTCGCAATCCGGCGCGAACGCCAAAGATCTGGCGCGCTTTTTCGGAAAAAAATTTGCTGCTTTTGATGTAAGATATTTTGACGCAGCCGAGCAGCAAAAAACATTCGACAATAACAAAGAGAAATTGAAAGAGAACCCGCAAGCCTCCATCGCATATCTCTTTCAGGATGGTGCATTCAGCACGGAAGAAGCCAACTTCATCGAGAAATATGGCTATATCGGCTATGAACCCGGGATGAAATTCCTCGAAAACCTGAAATCATTTCTCGAAAAATATCGCCTCAAAAAGCATAACGATTATACAACAGTCACCAAGCGCATCGAGGCCACGGCTGCAAAATTCAGAGAAGAGACGACAAAAAAATTATCGTCCATTATTAACGACGGAACAGACCACTAATTATTTGAACCGCGGCCTGCCCTTGCCGCCTGTCGAGCGCGGGCGCGGCAGAGCCGAGATCAGCTTGTTGCCCATATAACCGCCAGGGGATCCTTCTTCCAGATCGCGCTGGCGAATGGTCGGATTGTCCATGATAGCAAGTTCCGTTGCTTTCAGACGCTTTACCTCATCGCGCAGGCGCGCAGCTTCCTCGAAGTCGAGATCTTCGGCGGCGGTGCGCATTTTCTTTTCCATATCCGCGATCACAGCCGACAGGTTATGGCCGATGCTCATGCCGCCGGCGAGACCGTCGTCGACCATCACGTGATCGCGCTCGTAAACCGACTGCATGATGTCGCCGATATTTTTCTTGATGCTTTGCGGCGTGATACCGTGTTCGGTATTGTAAGCGACCTGCTTTTCACGGCGGCGATTGGTTTCGCCAATCGCACGTTCCATCGAACCTGTCATACGATCAGCATAAAGAATGACGCGGCCGTCGACATTCCGCGCGGCACGGCCGATCGTCTGCACCAGCGATGTTTCCGAGCGCAGGAATCCTTCCTTGTCGGCATCGAGAATGGCGACAAGTCCGCATTCGGGAATATCGAGACCTTCGCGCAGCAGGTTGATGCCGATCAACACATCAAACGCGCCGAGACGCAAATCGCGGATAATTTCGATGCGCTCCAGCGTTTCGATATCGGAGTGCATGTAACGCACGCGGATGCCGTTCTCGTGCAGATATTCGGTGAGGTCTTCCGACATGCGTTTCGTCAGCGTCGTCACCAAGGTGCGATAACCGGCCTGCGCGACTTTCCGCACTTCGCCAAGCAGATCGTCGACCTGCGATTTCGCCGGGCGGATTTCAACCGGCGGATCGATCAGGCCTGTCGGGCGGATGACCTGTTCGGTGAACACGCCTTCCGTCTGTTCCATTTCCCATTTACCCGGCGTCGCGGAGACGGAAATCGTCTGCGGGCGCATCGCGTTCCATTCCTCGAAACGTAAGGGGCGGTTGTCCATGCAGCTCGGCAGGCGAAAGCCGTATTCCGCAAGCGTCGCCTTGCGCCGGAAGTCGCCTTTGAACATCGCGCCGATCTGCGGAATAGTGACGTGGCTTTCATCGACGAACACAAGCGAATTTTCCGGAATATATTCGAACAGCGTGGGTGGTGGCGCACCGGGTTCACGCCCCGTCAGCCAGCGTGAATAATTCTCGATGCCTGCACACACACCGGTCGCTTCCAGCATTTCGATATCGAAGGTACAGCGCTGCTCAAGCCGCTGCGCTTCCAGCAGCCGCCCCTGCGCATGCAGCTCATTCAGTCGCGTTTTCAGCTCGGCCTTGATCCCCTTGAGCGCCTGCTGCATTGTCGGGCGCGGTGTGACATAGTGCGAGTTGGCATAAAGCTTGATGAAATCCAGCTCAGCAATTTTTTCGCCCGTCAGCGGGTCGAACTCGTGAATGCTTTCCACCTCGTCGCCGAACAGGTTCACGCGCCAGGCGCGGTCTTCATAGTGCGCCGGAAAAATATCAATGGTATCGCCGCGCACGCGGAACATGCCGCGCGCGAAATCCAGTTGCGCACGCTTGTATTGCAGTGCGACCAGTTCGCCGATCAGCTTACGCTGGTCGACACGGTCTCCGCGCTTCAGCGCCAGCGTCATCGTCGAATAGGTTTCAACCGAACCGATACCGTAAATACACGACACCGATGCAACGATGATCACGTCATCGCGCTCCAGCAGCGCGCGCGTTGCGGCGTGGCGCATGCGGTCGATCTGTTCGTTGATGGAGGATTCTTTTTCGATGTAGGTGTCCGAGCGCGGCACATAGGCTTCGGGCTGATAATAATCGTAATAGGACACAAAATATTCGACCGCATTGTTCGGGAAAAAGTTTTTGAACTCGCCGTAAAGCTGCGCAGCCAAAGTTTTATTCGGCGCCAGAATGAGCGCGGGGCGCTGTGTCGCCTCGATCACCTTCGCCATCGTGAAAGTTTTGCCTGAACCTGTGACGCCCAGCAGCACTTGGTCGCGCTCATTTTTACTGGCGCCTTCGACAAGCTCGGCAATCGCCGTCGGCTGGTCGCCGCTCGGCTGGAAATCCGTCACCATTTGCAGAGGAATACCGCCTTCCGTTTTGACGGGCCGTTCCGGCTTGTGCAGCGTCAGCATCGGCATGTTGAATTCGGCGCGGCCTTCGCTGAGCAGCTTGTCGAGCGCGGCGGCCGTAATCGCAGGCGTGCTTTCGAAACGCGCCTGCGGCGCTTCCTCAAAACCGTTCACCAGCGCAGGGTTGAGCAGTTGCGCAATTTCAGGTTCGATCTTGGGAATCGCCTCTTTCGAGGCTTTGGAACGGGGGGTGCGGGCCATGAAGGCAATAATGGGCATCATCGAACGAACAAACAAGATGTAGAAAGCCTTATTTGATACTTCTGGCTGCTCCAAAGGCCCTGTAAGATCAAAATCATGCCCCGCCAGAATGCCATCAACAGAGCCGATATTTATTTTGAAAGTGGTGCCTTCAGAGATGATTTGGCGAGAAGAATTGCCATACGAACCGAGAGCCAAAACAACGTACAAAGCAACGCAATCGAGACTTACCTCGACAGGGAATTAACAACCACTCTCGAAAGTCTCGGCTTCAAATGCTCACGCCTTGAATCGCCGACGAAGGAAAATTCATTTTTATTCGCTGAAAGAATTGAAAACGAAAGATTTCCAACAATCTTTCTTTATCTCCATGGCGATGTGGTTGCAGGCATGGACGAAGCTTGGGAGGATGGTCTTTCACCTTGGCAACTTCACGAAAAAAACAATCGCTATTATGGACGCGGAACAGCCGACAATAAAGGTCAGCACAGTATTAATCTTGCAGCGCTGCGCTGTGTGCTGGAAGAACGCGGCGGCAAGCTTAACTTCAATGTCAAAATTCTGGCCGAAATGGGGGAAGAAATCGGCTCTCCGGGTTTACACAACCTTTGTAAAAAATACCGCGATCTGCTTGCTTCCGATTTTTTGCTTGCTTCCGACGGGCCGCGCCTTCAACTCGAACGGCCGACAATCTTTCTGGGGTGCAGGGGAACAGCCACGATGGAACTTTCCATTCATGCGCGCGATTCAGCTCATCATTCAGGCAACTGGGGCGGCTTGCTTGCAAATCCGGCCATTCAACTTGCTCAGGCGCTCGCAACCATAACGACATCATCAGGTGAAATTAAAATTCCTGAATGGCGCCCCTCACTCCCTTCGTCTGTGCGTGACGCTTTGGAAAAATGCGGCTTCGTGCCTGCTTATACCGATGCGGATTGGGGCGAACCTGGTCTCACCCCGGCTGAAAAACTTTTTGGCTGGTGTTCATTTGAAATTCTGGCGATGACGGCTGGCAACCCTGCGAACCCCGTTGGCGCCATACCGCCTGATGCATCGGCAACCGTACAGCTTCGTTTCGTGGTCGGCGTGGAGCCTGACGACATTGCGCCCGCCTTGCGGCGCCATTTTGATGAACATGGGTTCGGCATGGTCGCAATTTCCGCGAAAGACAATATTTTTCTTGCGTCACGCGTTGATCCAGACCACCCGCTTGTCGAATGGGCCGCAGCATCGCTGAAGAAAACAACCAGCAAAGATACTGCCATTCTTCCCAATATTGGCGCGTCACTGCCTAATGATGCTTTTTCTGACATTCTGGGCTTACCCACAATCTGGGTTCCTCATTCTTATCCCGGCTGTTCGCAACATGCGCCAAATGAACATCTGCCATTGAACCTTGTTCAAGAAGCCTTGCAAATTATGTCTGGGCTTTACTGGGACATTGGCGAAGATCCAGAGACCGTAAAAACCCTGAGCAGATCTTCATGATGCCTTGGACCGAACTTGTCGGCTATTTGGCCGCCGTCATGACCACCCTGTGCTGGTTGCCGCAAGCCATCCACATTATCCGCACCAAGGAAACGGCGGGCATCTCGGCCATCACCTATACAGCTTTCTGTATAGGAATTGCGCTGTGGCTTGCCTACGGCCTGCTCATGGGCAGCAAACCGATTATCGCTGCCAACGCCGTTACGCTCGTTCTGGGCCTCGTCATCCTCGCCATGCGCCTATGGCTGGGACCGCGCAAGGCGAAGAAATCGTCTTGATCTTCAATTCACACCGCGCCAAGGTCTGCCCATGAAAAAACTTCTCGCTTTCGCCTTCCTTTTCCTTGCCGCCTGCACGCCGAATGCGGGTTATAACGAGCCGGTCGCGCAATATAATGCGGTCACGGGTTCGGGCATGGATGCCTCGCACGGCCTGCTCTCGCAAATCCCCAGATGCTCGGAAGCATCGTTATGGCGTCAGGCGCGCTACCAGTTGGCGGCTCAACGTCTGACCACAGCCCGCCACGAACGTACAGGATGCTTCCCGCCGGCATCGTGTTCTTGGCCTTCCAGATGTCGCGGTAGGGAGCTGCAAAGGTTCCGGGATTGGCGTTGCTGCCGCTGGTTGAGACGAAGTAGATGTTCCCCGATCGCACCGTGAACGGGAGCGTGTTCGACACCTGCCCGCTCACCGTAACGACAATGTTCCCGGTCGCGGCATTCGCTCCGAGCTGGCAGGTGATCTTCTGGAACCACAGCCAGGCCACTCCCCACACGGAGCAGTGATCCACGAAGCCGCCGCCGAACCTGACGGTAGAGGCTCCCTGGATTGCCCCTAAGTTGGCACCGTAGATCGTAACGAACGCGCCCTTGTTATTCTCCCCACCGCTGTTCGGGCCGCTGGTCAGGTCCGTGTAGAACAAAGTTGGTGCTTGCGCGAACGCAGAGCTAGTAGCCCAGAGACACAGAAGCAGGGCTAATACACTTTTCATCGTTCTCCTCCAAACTTACTTGCCCAACACAAATCGCTCGGCTACTGGCCGCACGCCAGTCGGAAAGTACTCCCAAGAAATGCGCGTGCCGGGATTCTCCTGAATGTATTCCCCGATGTAGAGGCCATCGAGCACGTTGTCAATCGGCGGAAGCGGGATAATCGGGTCGGCCATGAACTGTTCCAGCGCTGCTGGGCGCGGAACCCATAGCCTGCGAACATCGGCTTCACTGCCCAAGCTGCCGATAGTAGACTTGAACGCCCGCTCGTACACTGCTGCATCATTTGATGCAATCGCATT
>JAZKID010000136.1:0-14745 GCA_040385045.1 Pseudomonadota bacterium
AGACGCGATGACGCTTTTTTCCATCACGCTTTCATAACGGCTGCTGAGCAGGATGATCGTGCTGATCGTGCCCGGCCCGGCCAGCAGCGGCATGGCAAGCGGAATGACGGCGACGGAGTGACTCTTGACCGCTTCCTGCCGCTCTTCGTCCGTCTGGCGGTCGCGGTTGTTGTCTTTCGGGAAAAACATGTTGACCGCGATGATCAGCAGCAAAAACCCGCCCGCGATACGGAAACCGTCCATGGTCAGGCCAAAGAAGCTGAGAATGTAGGTCCCTATGAAGACCGATACCACCATGATGACGGCAGCACTGATGCTGGTGATCTTGGCAATCCGCGGCCTGTCTTTGCGCTGGTTCTCCGTAAACGAAAGAAAAAGCGGTACGACGCTGATGGGGTTCACGACCGCAAACAGCGTGGCGATCAGTTTCAGATATTCGGCGAGTGTCATGGTGAAAGATGTAACCGTGTTCGCCCGCTAAAGCAGGTTACTTATTCTGTGCATCAACATATTCTTTATAAAATGTACTACAGGCAAAATTCAGGCCCGCACATTTAAAAATGGCAGCGCGTAGCGAACGGATTTCGAACCTGTCTAGCTGATTTAGCCGCCATAGTGCATCATAAAGTTAATTATATTGGCAGCAAGATCATTCAGCAATTAGTTGCCTAAGCATTACGAATTTCTTGATATGTCTTTTTTAAAAAGGGCAATGATAGTTTCGCCCAAGTGCCTATAGTCTTCCAGTCATTGCCTTGGGGTTTTTGCAATTCAGCTTTAACACACTTCTTGCCTTTATAGTGCTCAAGAATACGATAATTACCTGCTAAGAAGCCTGTTACCGCTTCAATATAAGAGACTACATTCTCAGGCTTGGTACAGGGAAACCATTCCAGCCAGAAGTAACCTACCGAAAAGTGCAACTCATCATTGTTTTGTACGCAAAGCCAAATTTTATGCTTAAGCCCTGTCTGTTCAGGTATTATCAGGCTGATTTCAACAGGGTCGTCTTTGCTTTCTACGATTTTTAGATTGGGGAATTTTTCTGCTATTCTTGAAAAAGCATCTCGCGCTATCTGCATGGTATCTGGTTTAAGGTTCGACATGCTCATTTTCTCTCTTTTGCAGTTTTCGAACCTAACGAACCCTTGAATGAGATTCGAACTCAGCAGATCGAATCCGTTTTCGTTTCAACTGGCGGAAAGAGTGAGATTGCTTTTCGCTCCGCTCAAAGTTGCAACGGGCACGGCTGCGCCGCTGGTTGTCGAACGCTCTACGCTCATCGTGTGACTTCGCATATGCCGCTCCTCACCATAGCTTAAAATCCCTGCGGGGCCTTAAGCTATGGCGGAGAGAGTGGGATTCGAACCCACGAAACAGTTTCCCGTTTACACGCTTTCCAAGCGAGCGCCTTCAGCCACTCGGCCATCTCTCCATCGCAAAACACCATGAAGGCGCTCGCAGAATTTTACAACGCCTTCAGACTTTTTTACTCAACGGTCACGGCAAGTGTGACCTATGCAGGCCATCCTTTCGCGCTAAAACTCTTATGAAGCTCCTTAGGGGTTTTTTCAATATTGAGTTGGAGCTGCGGGAAGGCTAAAGAGAAGTTATGCTTTCTTTTATCGCCCGTTTTATTGGTTTTGTCCTTCTTGCTGCCGCCGCCATGTTTGCCGTGATTGACGGGACAAAGTCGATTGCTGCCTCCGAACTGATGCTGACCCCGCTGGGCACAACCTGGAAACAGCTGAATGCGGGATCCCTCGCCGTCATTCAGCAATCTTTCGAAAAGACGCTGAGCTTTGCCTGGAGCCCGATGATGACGACTTTGCTGGCGATACCGACCTTCCTGATCATTGCCCTGATTGCTTTTCTGTTCTTGAAGCTTGGAAATCTCCGCCGCCGCGCCTATCTATAAGGCCGAGGCAAAAAACATGATTTTCAGACAAAAACGCATGACAATCCCATCTGCAGGCGAAGCTCTGGGCGGCCGTACCGCATCTATTTCGACGGCCGAAACGCACGCCATTTTCAACCATCCCCTGAAAGATCCATATCCGGCCGGGCTGGAAACGGCGATGTTCGGCATGGGGTGTTTCTGGGGCGTGGAGCGCAAATTCTGGCAACTCGGCAACGGCATCTACATCACGGCTGTCGGCTATGCGGCCGGCGGGACGCCGAACCCGACTTATGAAGAAGTCTGCTCGGGCGAAACCGGGCACAACGAGGTTGTGCTTGTCGTTTTTGATCCCAAAAAAATCTCTTATGAAACCTTGCTGAAAACCTTCTGGGAAAATCATGACCCGACGCAAGGCATGCGGCAGGGCAACGATACCGGCACGCAATATCGCTCCGGCATCTACGTGTTCAACGAAGCGCAGCGAAAAGCGGCAGAGGCCTCGCGCGATATTTACAGCACGCTTTTGCAGGACAAAGGCTACGATGCCGTCACGACCGAGATCATCGATGCGCCTGAATTTTATTTCGCGGAAGGCTATCATCAGCAATACCTGCATAAAAACCCGCAGGGCTATTGCGGCGTCGACGGCACAGGCGTTGCCTGCCCGATCGGCCTTAACATCGCCAGCTGAACATTGACAAAATAGCGGCTTTTTGCGAGAAAGGCTGCATCTATATTTAAACTTGTATTTTGAAAAGAATTTTTAATGACACATATTTCAGACGACAAACAAACACAACAAAAGATAACAGAAGAAACATTGAAAGGTTCCGAAGGCGGCACACTTTTGGGACAGTGGTTTCTCAATGCCTTGCGCAACAACCTGCTTCAAGGTTCATACACCACGATGCCGGATGCCAGCGAAGTCAAAAAAATAAATGTTTTTTACGACAAGGAAACCGGCCGCGCGATTCTCGATGCCGAATATAAAAGAGGCAATAAAAAAAGCACAAGAAGCGTGACCTATTATTACGATCCCGAAAGAGCGAGAAAGCTGATCGAAGCCAAAAAAAGCAAGAAAGAAAAAGAAAAGCCGATCAAAGCGTTTTTCACGGGCAGCCCGGGAGATCCCGCCTATAAGGATGTCTCTTCCTATTATACGGCCAACGCATATGTCCGTGACTTTAAAGAGCTCGTTGAAGAAAATGAGCTGGACGCGCAAATCGCCGAAGCAAAAACCAAGTCACCTTATTTAAGTAAAGAAGCTATTCAAGAAGCCAAGAAGTCGTACGAATATAATATCGGGCAGATGAAAATTCATAAACAGCTCTTGGAAGATAACAGGATCTGGCTGAAAAGTCTCATGAAACAGAATGAGATAAATCATAATGTCGGCATTTTGACGCTGTTTTGCTGATTTTCAAGGTGCGTTGAGAATAGCAGCGCAAGCCTGCGGCATATCTTTCATCGTCAGGATTTTTTCCGGCTGCGGCGGTTTCGGTTTCGGGAAGCGCGTGCTTTGTAAAAACCACCAGTCCATTGCCTTGCCGCACCCGTCCCCCGGCGGAATAGCGGGCCGCGCCTTGCAGGCCGCATCCGGGCATTTCAGCGCGATGTGAAAATGAAACGTGTGCCCATGCCATGGTCGTAATTTGCGCAGCCATGTGCGGTCGCCCCTGACCATTTCACACGCCGCTTTTTTGATCGCCGGATTGACGAAAATTCGCTCGACATCGGGCTGCTCTGCCGCATGGTGAAGCAGCATCACCTGCCCTGCCCCGAATTTATCCGGCCAGACATTGAGAAGATCGGGCTGCACCATATCGACGGCCGACATTTCCTCGCGCTCTTCCATGCTCAGCACATGATCGGCTGGCGCTGGCGTCAGCCAGATATCGGCCTCCAAGCCAAGCTGGTGCGAGGCATGCCCTGTCAGCATCGGCCCGCCGCGCGGCTGGCCCATATCGCCGACAAGAAGTCCCGGCCAGCCCTCTTTTTTTGCAAGCGCTGCGATTTTTTTAATAACAGCAACAAGCCGCGGATGACCGTAATTGCGATGGCGGGAAAGCCGCATCGCCTGCCAGCCGTCGCCATCTGGCGGCAATTGTTCGGCGCCTGCAACACAGCCCTTGCCGTAATTGCCGATTGATTGCGCCGATATTTGTGCCGGCACCTGCTTCAGAAAGAAAAGCCTCTTGGCAGCATCTTGCGGCAAAACGCGCAGGGCTTCAGTGCGGCGCGCCGCTTCTTCGGCTGAATTCTGCTGCGCTCCGGCATGATGCGGCAAAAGACAGAATACAACAGCCGCAACACAGCCGAAACGCATCACGCAAAAATTCAATGGCCTGTCACCATCCGCGACAGGATACCGTCTTTACGCATCACGGCATGATAAACGGCGAAGAGAATATGCCCCAGGACGAGCGCGCCAAATGCAAAAGCAAGAATGACATGCACATCCATGATCTGTTCGCCAAGCGCAGGATTTTCAGCCGTTAATGCAGGAAGCGTGAACAGGCCGAAGAAGCTCGGCGGGCGGCCGAATGCTGACGAGCCCCACCAGCCGAGCAGCGGGATGATCAACAGCAGTGCATAAAGGGTGACATGAACAGCCCACGATGCCGTGCGTTCAAACGGCGTCAGTTTCGGATGCGGCGACGGCACGCCGAAAATCAGGCGATGCGCCATCCGCAGCGCGACAATCGCGAACACCAGAACACCAAAAGATTTATGCCAGAAGAAAAGCGCACCCTTGTCCGGCGGCGCAGCATATTCCGCCATCACGGCGAGGGGAATGGCGGCGATGACGGCGATGGCAGTCGCCCAATGTAAAAGCCTTGCAGGGAGCGTGTAAGTAGCAGGTGTGTCGGACAAGAGAGCCTCCTTGGCATTTTATGACGTTTTGAAGGGATTTGCCGAAGGCGCAAAGACACTTTTGGGTGATCGGCAGGCCTTTCCACGCTTTCAACCCGCTTGCCCAATGAAGCCATTGCAGGATATGTCTTTTCCATGGAAAAACCTGCCAGCAATTATCCCGTCTCACGGCTCGAGACCTGCCGCATCAATGTCGAGCGGGCGATCGGTGAGTTGCGCAGCAACCGTCCCATCCTCATTCAGGCCGGCACCGAAATCGCCCTTGCCTGGACTGTCGACAATTTTTGCAAAGATATCGCCGAACGGCTGGAGCGCATTGTCGACGGCAAGGCCCGCCTTGTTCTGACAGCAAGCCGCCTGACGAAACTTGGCGTTACGCGCGAAGAAGACGGCGCTATCGCTTTACCTGAACTGAATGCAGCGCGAATCGAAAATCTATCTTTCGCGCGCGATGCGGGAGCCGATGCGCCGGTACAAGGTGCGAATGCGCTCGATATTGCCGCGCTCGAACTCGCGCGCCTCGCCCTTCTCACGCCTGCGGTTGTAATCGCATCATTATCGCAACAGAGTGCAGCGCAGCTTCCTTTTCTCACCGTGAAGAACAGCGACATTCACGCTTACCGCGAATTGCAAATTCTCGACATGCACATTGTTACCCGCGCGCCTGTGCCGCTTGAAAATGCAAAGGACTCGGAATTCGTTATTTTCCGCGGCGGCGACGGGTTGCGCGACCAGGTGGCCGTGATCGTCGGCAAGCCTGATTTAAGCAAGCACACGCTTGTGCGCATTCATTCCGCATGCCTGACGGGCGACCTGTTCGGCAGCCTGAAATGCGATTGCGGCGACCAGTTGCGCAGCAGCGTTCGTCTGATGGCTGAAAAAGGCGGCGGCATCCTGCTCTATCTTGATCAGGAAGGGCGCGGACACGGCCTTGCCAATAAAATGCGCGCTTATAAATTACAGGCCGAAGGCCTCGACACTTATGAGGCCGATGAAGTGCTCGGTTTCGGCATCGACCAGCGCCGTTTCGATGTTGCCTCCGAAATGCTGAAGCAGCTCGGTCTGCGGCAAGTTCGCCTGCTGACCAACAACCCCGAAAAAGCGGATGTTTTGCGCAAAGCTGGCTTTGACGTCATTGACGACCGCCTGACAGGCCGCATCACCGCCGAAAATATTCATTATCTTAACACGAAGCGCGACAAGGCCGGGCACAAGCTCGATCTTGGCGCGATCGTGCCACCGCTTTTAAAGGATTAGTCTTGCCAGCCTATTCCTTGAGCGAGACATGGCCATGGGCGCGCGCACTTTTCGTTTTTGCGTTTGGCTGGGTCATTTGCGCATGGCCATGGCTGCTCGGCGATCTGACGGTCGCAGGCGCTGCGAAATCGCAATTCTATCCGCAGCTTATTTTTCTCGCGCAAAGCCTTCACGGTGGCGAAAGTCCGTTCTGGAATCCTTATATCTTTACCGGCTTTCCGCAGATTGCCGATCCGCGGTCATTGATTTTCTCGCCTTACGCCCTGCTCGCAGCCATTGATGAAAACCCCGGCCTTCGTGCATTCGACGCGATGGGATTTGCCCTTCTCGCGCTTGGCGGCATCGGCTGGATTTTCTTTTTCCGCATGAACCGCTGGCACTGGGCAGGCGGTGTGATTGCTGCGCTAATTTTTTGCTTCGGCGGCGCGACAGCATGGCGCATGCAAAACGTCAACAGTGTCGTCACGCTCAGTTTTTTGCCGCTGGCTTTTTTATATCTCGAGCTTGCCCTGCGCCGGAACAATATTTTCTATGCCATTCTGGCCGGGCTGTTCGCCGCACTGATGATTTTGCCGCGCGTGCAGGTCTCATTGCTTGCAAGTTATTTCATGCTGGCGCGAATCCTCTGGTTCTTTCTGGCCGAGCCGAAAAATCTCGAGCGGCTGCGCTACAGTCTGCCGACGGTGCTGATTTCCATTTTTATCTGCCTTGTGCTGGTCGTCGTGCCACTGCTTTTCACCTATGATTTCCTGCTTTCGACGACAAAGCCGGTTCCAAACTTTGCCGATGTTGCAAAAGGCTCGCTGCATCCGGCGCATTTTTTAACAATGCTCGTACCGGACATTTTCGCCAGCGCAGGCGACAGTATTAATTTCTGGGGCCCGCCCAGCATCCCTTGGAACGACAGCGGCCTCAACCTGACACAGAACATGACCGTGCTGTATTTCGGCAGTCTGCCGCTTTTGTTGGGCGGGCTGATTTTTACAAGAAAGTTCTGGGGCGGGAAAAATATGGCCCTGCTTTTCGTCTTTCTTGCGCTTATGGTCATTTACGCGCTCGGCAAATTCACGCCTGCTTTTCAATATATTTATGCATGGGCGCCGGGCGTGAAGTTCTTTGCGCGTCCCGCCGATGCAGGTTTCCTGATCAGCGCCATGATCGCACCGCTGGCAGGCTATCTGGCGCATCGCTTCCTTGCTGCAGAAGATAACCCTTTCCTGCTTCTTGGTTTCGGTTGCCTTGTTCTTCTCGGCGGCTTCTGGCTGGCATGGGCTACTGCCGACGCACAAGGGCAGATCATTACGGCATCTCCCGCGCTTTTGCTGTCTGCGCTTACTTTTGCGATCGGTACATTCGTTCTTGTTTTTTCACGCAGCGTGCTGCGAACCTGGCCGCAGCTTGCCGCGAGCGCGCTGGTTCTGTTTGTGCTGATCGATCTGCGTCTTCACAACGGTCCTAACATCGTCACAGCAGCGCCACGCGCGGATTATGAAATGCTGGACCGCGATAGCGGGCATCCGCTGGTTGCTGCAATCGATAAAAACCTGACGCAAAAATCGCTCAACGCGCTGGATCGCATTGAAATCGGCACGCTTGGCGCGCCGTGGCCGAACCTGACGGCTGGCCGCAAATATTATCATATTCTTGGCGATAACGCACTGCGGCTTGCATGGATTTCGGAAACGCTCGGCAGTCCCGATGATATCGGCACATCAAAGAAACGTGACTTTTTGCCGACCTTTCCAAAATATGATTCGGATCTCGCGCGCATTCTCGGCCTGCGTCTGATTGCACTGCCAAAACCGATGGAGAGCGTTAGCCCCGCTTCCGACCTGAAAGGTTTTTCACCGCCGCGCAATATTGGTGATGCTTATGTTTATATTGCGAACCAGGCTTTCCCGCGCATCTGGATGGCGGATAATGCGCAGCCGCTGACGTCGCGCGCCGAAGTCCTTGCCAATGGATTCCCGCAGATGGATTATCTGAAAACGGTTCTGCTCGAAGATGCGCCGGCCGTACTTCCTGCATTTACAGCTAAGGGCACGGCGTCTTTGCGGCTGTACCGCCATACGGAAATTGAAATTGAAACACAGAGAACAGCCGGCGGTTATCTTGTGCTCGCCGATGCGTGGCACCCTTGGTGGCAGGCGACCATCGACAACCAGCCGACGAAAATATACCGTGCCAATATGATGTTCCGCGCCGTTATCGTGCCGGCTGGCGACCACGTGATCCGCTTCAAATTCCAGCCCTTCTGCGGATTGTTGCGCGATATGCATATTACCGCAGGCTGTAAAAACTGATCAGGTTTTTAAGGCTGCAACCCAAAAGCGGCGGCGCGTGCGGAAAAACCTGCCGAGCGATATAAAGTCTCAAGCTTTTTTGCATCGATTTTATCGTGAGATGAAATCTCTTCGCGGTGAATACCCTGCGCGATAAAAAGCGCGTCGAATTTCATCGCTGCCGCGCCTGCAATATCTGTCCGCAATGTATCGCCGATCACGAGAATATCTTTTTCGCTGAATTGCGCGTTGAAAACGCGATCAAGCTCGTCGCGTGCCATCTGAAAAGCCAGCTGGTGCGGCTTGCCTGCCCAATGAACGACCCCGCCTTTCTGTTCATATTCTTGTGCCAGCGTGCCAGCGCATGGATAAAGCACCCCACCGACATCGACAACGAGATCGGGGTTTGCGCAGACGAAAGGCAGCTTGCGCGCCAGAGCTTGTTCAAAAATAGGCATGTAAACAGCCATGTCGCTGAAGTCGTCATTATAGTAGCCCGTGCAGACAATCGCCTCCGCCTCGTCAAGCGCGGTTCGTATGTAAGGCTGATCGTCATAAATCGGGTCATGACGGCCGGGGCCGATGTGAAAAACTTTTTTGACATGCATCTCATTCAGAACACGAATGGTGATATCGCCGGACGTGACGATGCTGTCATAAACACTTGGCGAGACATTCTTTGTCTTTAAAAGCGTCTCGATCTGCCATGACACCTGCGGTGAATTCGACAACAGGACGACGCGCCCGCCCTTTTCACGATAATGCGACAATGCGGCATTGGCGCCATCGTAAGCCGTTATGCCGTCATGCAGCACGCCCCAGATATCGCAAATGATAGCGCGATAGTTCGAGAGAAACGCGCCGCAAGAATTCAGAATTTCGGGTGATGACATATCAGACTTAAAAGGTTTGCAGACGGCGGATGTCAAGCTTGTCGCGCAGCCCGTCGCCAAGAAGATTGAACCCAAGCACAGCGAAAGCGATCAATCCGCCGGGAAGCAAGGCAAGGCGCGGCATGCTCGACATATACGTCTGCGCATCCTGCAGCATCCGCCCAAGGGACGGCAGAGGTGTCGGCACACCAAGACCAAGATAGGACAGAGACGCTTCCGCCAGCAGCGCCATCGCAAGCTGGATAGAAATTTGCGTGATCAAAACACCGGCCATATTCGGTAAGAGATGATAACGCAGCAGCCCAAACTGCGTTTGCCCGAGGGCCTGAGCTGCCAACACATGATCGCGCGCCAACAACATCTGCGCCAGCGCGCGTGAAAAGCGAAAGAAAATCGGGATGTTAAAGACGGCGATCGCGACAACTGCATTGAACAGTGACGGCCCATAAAGTGTCGCCAGCAACATGGCAACAAGCAAGGCCGGGAATACGAAAAAGAAATCCGTGATGGCAGCTAGAATTTGCCCTGATATGCCACGCCCCCACAGAGTGGCAATCATGGCAAGAACGAACCCCAGAAATCCGCCAAGCGCGACAGCACTGACGGCAACGAAGAGTGAATAAGAAAGGCCCGACATCATCAGCGATAAAACGTCACGTCCAAAATGATCCGTTCCAAGCCAGTGCTGCGAAGAAAAGGATGAAAGCCTGTGCGAGAGATCCATCGTTTGCGGAGCATAAGGTGTCCAGAATGCGCCGATCATTCCAAGAAAAAGAATGAAGCAAGCAATGAAAGTGCCACCAAGAAATACGGGTGAAGATGATTTCATTGTGCAGTCCTTGGACGGCGCAGGCGTGGGTCGATCCAGATCGACAGAAGATCGAGAATAAAATGCACGCAAAGAATAATTGCCACAAACACCAGAATGAGATTTTGCACGACAGGCAGGTCATGCTGGCTGACAGCTTGAAAAATCAGGCGGCCAATTCCCGGCAGGGCAAAAACATTTTCGATGACGACAACACCCGTCAAAAGGAAGGTCAGCTGCAGGCCAAGCAGCGTAATCACAGGGGCAAAAGCATTCCGCAATGCATGGCGATACAACGACGTCAGCTGCCGCAAACCTTTTGCCCGCGCTGTGCGCATGTAAGGTTCACTCAGCACATCAAGCAAAGATGCGCGCATAATCTGCAGCAAAATTGCGGCCTGCGTTATGGCGAGCGCCAAAGATGGTAAAATAAGAGATTTCATCCCCATCCAAAAGCCGGCATTCCATCCTGCAAAGCCGCCAGCCGGAAACCAGTGCAGCTGAATTGCAAAAATCAGGATCAGCAGCAGCCCCATCCAAAAATTCGGGACGGAAAGCATCAGCTGGCTGATAAAGCGGATTATAACGTCATCACCCTTGCGCGCACGCAAGGCCGTGTAAATGCCAAGACATAACCCCGGCAGCAGCGTGAAGAAAAGCGCCAGCAGCGACAGCGGCAGTGTAACTTTCATTCGTTCAAAAATCAGACCGGCGATCGGCACCCTATATGTCAGCCCCATGCCCATATCGCCATGCAAAAGACCTGCAAGCCAGGTCACAAATCTGACCCATAAGGATTGATCGAGCCCAAGCTCCTGCCTTAAAGCGGCGACCGTTTCCGGCGGCGCATTGAGGCCGAGCATAACCGCGGCGGGATCACCGGGGAGGAGGTTGAGCAGAACGAAAATTGCAGCAGCGGCGGCAAACATCGCAAAAACAAAACCGCAAACACGCCGGGCAATCAGCGCAATCATTTTTGCCAGCTCAGTTCGGCAATCGGGTTTACAGGCAGTGGCCAGTTCCGCCACACACCTTGCAGACCTTTGCGCGCAACCGTGATTTTCGGAAGCTCGAAAAGAAAAACATTCACCGCATCATCGGCAAGAATTTTTTGCGCTTCCATAAAAAGTTTGTTGCGCGTATTTTCATCGACGGTGCGGAAAATCTCCTTCATCAGCGCCTGAAAACGCTCGGAGCGATACTGGAAATAATAATCCGGCCGCGCATAGATTTTAATATCGAGCGGTTCGGTATGCGAAATAATCGTCAGGTCATAGTCTTTATTCTTGTAAACGCGGTCGAGCCATTGCGGGAATTCGAGCGGGACGAGCGTGACGCGCACATTCACCTGCGCCAGCATTTGCGCGATGATTTCCGCAGAGCGGCGCGCATAGGCCATCGGCGGCACGCTCAATGTTGCAGAGAAACCTTTCGGATGTCCTGCTTCGGCAAGCAGTTTGCGTGCGGCTTCAGGATCATAAGAAGCAAAATTTGTGAGGTCGACGTAAGCGGGATGCGTCGGTGAAAAATGACTGCCGATCTGCGTTGCAAGCCCCGACATCGCGCCTTCGATCACAGCCTTGCGGTCAATCGCATGCGTCAATGCCCGGCGGACGCGCACATCATCGAACGGGGCCTTGCCGTTATTCATTGCGAGGATTGTTTCGCCTTCCGTTTCGCCAACGGTCACATCGAGATCAGGATTTTTTTTCAGTTCTTCCACCTGTTCCGGCACGATGCTGGCCGGGGCAAGATCGCACTCGCCGGTTCGCAAGGCCGCGACGACAGCCTGCGGATCAGGAATAAATCGGAATACCGCTGTTCCAAGTTGCCCCTGCCCTTCGCGCCATTCATCGTTGCGTACCAGCGCCAGCCGGTTGCCACGCTGCCACTCCTTGAAAACATAAGGGCCCGTCCCGACAGGGTTGGTGATATTTCTTGCCGCGCTTTTCGGCGAAAAAATCACCGCATCGCCCCAGCCGAGACCGTAAAGGAACAGGCCGGACGGATATTTCAATATTATTTTCAGCGTTGTCGGATTTATTACCTCGATTTTTTCGATCGGTTCGAAAATCCATTTCTCGACATTTTTGCTGTCGGGCTTCATGGCGCGCTCAAAGCTGAACTTCACGTCATCCGCGGTGAATTTCTCGCCGTCATGAAACAGGGCATGTTCGTGCAGGTGAAAAATGTAACTGAGGCCGTCCTTGCTGACGTCCCACCTTTTCGCAAGGCGCGGTACGATCTTGCCGTCACGATCAATCGCCGTCAAACCCTCGAAAATATTTCCGTACACAATCTCGCGGATCACCTGCCCCGCGCCCGCCGTCGGGTCGAGGATTGTCGGCTCCAGCGACATGCAGACTGTCACGCCATCCGGCTTGTGCGCATTTTCGGCATGAACAGAAAATACGGGACAAGCAAAGGCAAACAAAGTCGCAAGTACGAGACGAGATTTGAGATGGCGCATGATCATGTTAATCATGCCAGCCTGATAGCAAGGATTGGACCATGCGCCTAGGCCGTACAGCTTTTTTATGTGTCATGACCATGCTGCTTGCCGTCACTGCGACCCCCGCCTCGGCTGCAACCGCTTTGGGGACGGAGCCGCTGCCTCTTTTCTGGGCCGCGCCGTTTGTCGGCATGCTTTTGTCGGTTGCGCTGATGCCGCTTGCGGCGCCCGATTTCTGGCACCGGCATTTTGGGAAAATATCCGCCTTCTGGGCTCTGGGTTTTCTCATGCCCTGTATTTTTGTTTTCGATATCGCGACCGCGGCTTCCGTGACGCTGCACACCATGGCTGCTGAATTCATTCCCTTCCTGATTATTTTGATCGCCCTTTACACGGTGGCCGGCGGCATCTTCGTAGAAGGACAATTGCGCGGTGGCGCCATCATGAACACAGCCTTTCTCGGGCTCGGCAGCCTCCTGGCCAGTCTGATCGGCACGACCGGCGCATCGATGGTTTTGATCCGCCCGCTGATCCGCGCCAACCGTGCGCGCGCACACAATGTTCACGTCGTGATCTTTTTCATTTTTCTTGTTTCGAATATCGGCGGCGCGCTGACACCTTTGGGCGATCCGCCGCTTTTCCTCGGCTATCTGAAAGGCGTTTCGTTTTTCTGGCCGACCCAACATCTGCTGATGCCGATGCTGCTCTGCCTCGGAATTTTGCTGGGCGTTTTCTTCGTGCTCGACAGCTGGTTTTTTTCTCACGAGAAAGAAGCGCCAAAAATTGCGGATACGGCCATTCGCGTCCACGGGCATATCAATATTCTTCTGATGATTGGTATTCTTGGCGTAGTGCTTTTGACGCCGCAGCTCCAGCTTGGCGAAAAAATCTTTTTTGATCTTCACATCAGAGTCAGCGACTTGCTGCGCGATATTCTATTGCTCACACTGGCGGCAGTATCATTATGGCTGACGCCGAAAACAGCGCGGCAGGGTAATAATTTCAACTGGCACCCGGTGCGCGAGGTGAGCTTTCTTTTCATCACGATCTTCCTTACCGCCATACCTGTCCTTGCGATGTTGCAGCAGGGCGCAAACGGCACACTTGGCGCACTGACGACAACCGTCTTCAATGTCGACGGCACGCCGCACAATGCGGCATTTTTCTGGATGACGGGCGTCCTCTCGGCTTTCCTCGATAATGCACCGACCTATCTGGTGTTTTTCCAGCTGGCAGGTGGCGATGCGCCGACCCTGATGGGGCCGCTGAACACAACGCTTGTCGCTCTTTCCTGCGGCGCTGTGTTCATGGGCGCTTTAAGCTATATTGGTAACGCGCCAAATTTCATGGTGCGAACGATTGCAGCAGATTCAGGAATAAACATGCCGTCTTTTTTCGGCTTTATGGGCTGGTCGTGCCTGTTTCTGATGCCCGTGTTCGCATTGATCACGATACTCTTTTTTATGTAAGTACATTGCCGTTCGCTTTCAGTACAACGCCCGCAAGATAAAGCGAACCGCAAATCAGAATACGCGGCGCACGGTCCAGCGCACCACAAGCGGCCAGCGCCGTAGCAAGATCCGGCATCGCTGCCGCATCGAGATCCGCGCCTTCAGCCATCGCCGCCAGCTCTTCGGCTTCATATGAGGCAGGCGCATCAGGAATTTGCACGGTGAGTACTTTTGCCGCCAGCCCTGCGAAATGCTGAAAAAATGCATCGGCATTTTTCGTGTTCAGCATGCCGCAAATGAGAATAAGCGGACGCGGATTTATTTCCTCGCGCTCGGCCATTTCCTGCGCGATGGCTTCTGCGGCCGATGCATTATGCCCGCCATCGAGCCAGATTTCGGATTCGCGCGGGGCTTTTTCAACCAGCGCGCCGGATTTGAAACGCTGCAGGCGCGCAGGCCAGTCAACGCGGCGCAAGCCTTCCTCAAAAACGTGCTGCGGAAACTCAAGGTCAAGCTTGCGCATGGCCGCGATCGCGCAGCCTGCATTGCTGAACTGGTGATGGCCCGCAAGTTTCGGCACGGGCAGATCGAGCAGCCCGTCGTCGTCCTGGTAAACAAGCCGCCCCTGCTCCGCGCCGACCGACCATTGCTCATTCTGTGAAAAAAGCGCGCTGCGCATCTGCCGCGCGGCTTTTTCGATCTCGAGCTTGGCTTCGTCAATTTGTTCTGCAACGATGCACATTACATTTTTCTTCAGAATACCGGCCTTCTCGGCCGCAATTTTCTCGATTTCTGCCAGTTGCTGCTTCATGCCCGCTTCCAGGGCAG
>JAZKID010000136.1:14755-20168 GCA_040385045.1 Pseudomonadota bacterium
TTCTCGATTTCTGTGCCAAGAAATTCGGCATGGTCATAAGAAACAGGCGTGATGATTGTCAGTACCGGCCGGTCGATCACATTGGTCGCATCGAACAGGCCGCCTAGGCCCACTTCCAGAAGCGTATAATCAGCAGACGTGTCGGCGAAAAGCACAAATGCTGCAGCCGTGGTGATTTCAAAAAATGTGATCGGTGCGCCGGCATTTACTTTTTCGCAGTGCTCCAGCGCAGCATGCAAACGCGCATCGTCGACCAGCGTTCCGGCAAGACGAACGCGCTCATTGAAACGGATCAGATGCGGCGATGTGTAGACATGAACTTTTTTACCCGCGGCTTCGAGAAAAGCGCGGCAGAAAGCGGTCACGGACCCTTTGCCGTTCGTGCCCGCCACATGAATGACAGGCGGGATTTTCTTTTGCGGATTCCCCAGTTTTTCAAGCAGTGCCTGAAGACGGCCGAGGGACAGATCAATGCTTTTTGGATGCAGGCGGCTCAGACGCTCAAAAATATCGTCGGCACTCATTCGGCCGCTTCGGCCTGCGCCTCGCCGCCGTTTTGCCTGTCGCCGTTTTTCATGTCGTCAGGACGCGGCATGGCGATGGTATTATATCCTGCATCAACGAAATGAATTTCACCCGTCACACCGCTCGAAAGATTAGACAACAGGTAAAGCCCGGCGCCGCCGACTTCTTCGAGCGTGATCGCGCGTTTCAATGGCGAATGACGCGCCTGGAAATTATACATGAACCGTGCATCCGTAATGCCCGCGCCCGCAAGCGTGCGGACAGGGCCCGCCGACAGCGCATTCACACGAATGCCATGCTCGCCGTAATCGGCAGCAAGATACCGCACACTCGCTTCCAGCGCCGCCTTCGCAACACCCATCACATTATAATTTGGCGATACGCGCGTGGAGCCGCCATAGGTCAGTGTCAGCAGGCTGCCGCCATCTGGCATCAGCTTGGCGGCACGCCGCGCAATTTCGGTGAAAGAGAAGCAGGAAATATTCATCGTGCGCGTAAAATTGTCGCGCGACGTTTCGGCATAGCGGCCCTTCAGCTCGTTCTTGTCAGAAAAAGCGATGGCATGAACGAGAAAGTCGATCTTGCCCCACTGCTTTTCGAGCGCGGCAAAAACACCGTCGACACTTTTGATATCTTCGACATCGCACGGCAGCACAAGATCTGAACCGACGCTGGCCGCAAGCGGTGTGACGCGTTTTTGCAGCGCTTCACCCTGATAGGTGAACGCAAGTTCCGCGCCTTCCGTATGGCAGGCCTGCGCGATGCCCCAGGCAATCGAATGGTGATTGGCGACACCCATAATCAGGCCGCGCTTGCCTTTCATCAGGTCAGCCATCTTTACGCCCCCACATAACGCTGCAACACGAGCGTTGCGTTCGTGCCGCCAAAACCGAATGAGTTCGACAACACCGTATCGATCTTCGCATTATCAATGCGCTTCCTGACGATCGGCATGTCGGCAAAAGCCGGATCAAGCTCGGTGATATTTGCGCTTTCGCAGATGAAACCGTTCTGCATCATCAGCAGCGAATAGATCGCTTCCTGCACACCGGTTGCACCAAGGCTGTGACCCGTCAGCGATTTCGTCGCCGCGATCGGCGGACACTTGTCGCCGGAACCAAAAACTTCGCGGATAGCTTCGATCTCCTTAATATCGCCGACCGGCGTCGAGGTGGCGTGCGGGTTGATGTAGTCGATCTTGTTTTTTACAGTCGAGAGCGCCTGTTGCATACAGCGGATCGCACCTTCGCCCGACGGCGCGACCATGTCAAAACCGTCCGATGTTGCGCCGTAGCCAACAACTTCGCCGTAAATTTTTGCACCGCGCGCTTTCGCGTGCTCGAGCTCTTCCAGCACGACGACACCTGCACCGCCTGCGATCACGAAACCATCGCGGTTGACATCATAAGCGCGCGAGGCTTTGCTTGGTGTTTCATTATATTTCGACGACATTGCGCCCATCGCATCGAAGAGAACCGACAGAGTCCAGTCGAGCTCTTCCGAACCGCCCGCAAAAATCACATCCTGCCGCCCGCCCTGAATAATTTCATAAGCATTGCCGATGCAGTGGTTCGATGTCGCGCAAGCACTTGAGATCGAATAATTCACGCCCTTGATCTTGAACCATGTCGCGAGAGTGGCCGATGCTGTCGAACACATTGCCTTCGGCACCGCGAACGGGCCGACACGTTTCGGGCCTTTTTCACGTGTGACATCGGCAGCATCGACAATCGCGCGCGTCGACGGGCCGCCGGAGCCCATGATGATACCGGTGCGCGGATTGGAAATATCTTTTTCCTCAAGGCCGGAATCGACGATCGCCTGTTCCATCGCGACATGGTTCCACGCCGTGCCGCCGCCGTGAAAGCGCATCGCGCGGCGGTCAACCTTGTCGTTCACATCGATCTGCGGAGCACCGTGCACATGGCAGCGAAAGCCAAGCTTGGCGTAATCATCGGCGAAGACGATGCCGGATTTCGCATCGTGCAAGGCCGCAACGACTTCCTGCGTATTATTGCCGATGGAAGAAACGATCCCCATGCCGGTGATGACAACGCGCCGCATCCAACTATCCTTCTTGAAAACCTGATGATGTTATAAGCGAAAAGCGAACGACGAATCCAGCGTTAAACCGCCGCGGTCTCGTCGCGGAACAGGCCGACCTTCAGGTCGCTTGCTTTATAGATGATCTCGCCGTCGGCATCGAGCCAGCCATCGCCGACACCCAGAACCAGTTTCGAGCGCATCACGCGCTTCAGATCGACGCCGTAAGTAATTTTCTTGATATTCGGCAAAACCTGGCCGGTGAATTTCAATTCGCCGAGGCCCAGAGCGCGGCCGCGGCCAGGGGAACCCGACCAGCCGAGAAAAAAACCGAGCAGCTGCCACAACGCATCGAGGCCGAGACAGCCCGGCATCACCGGGTCACCTTTGAAATGGCAGGAGAAAAACCACAGGTCCGGGTTCACATCGAGCTCGGCGCGCACATAACCTTTGCCGTGCGGGCCGCCGGTTTCGGAAATATCGGTGATGCGGTCAAACATCAGCATCGGCGGCAGGGGCAACTGCGCATTGCCGCGGCCGAACATTTCACCGCGGCCGCAAGCGATCAAATCCTCATAATCGAACGAAGATTGGCGGACATCCTGAAGTTGTGCTTTTTCCATCCGGCTTATTTGTCCTTAAATGCCTGCGAAATCAAGTACCAAGACGGGCCCAAAAGATGATCAGGGCCGGAAAGCTTGCTGTTGCAAAGCGATAGGCGGGGCCTTATGTAAGAGACTTAACCGCAGGATCAATTTTTTCATCGTGACCGACGAGCATCATCATATTCCCGGAACCGGCTGCTGCACATCGGCGGCCATGCGCAACTGGACCCCCGACGCCCATGCCAATGATGTGTCCGTGATGTTGCGCGATGCCGGTCTTCGCCCGACACAACAACGCTTATCATTAGCAAAATTACTCTTTCTGAAAGGCAACCGCCACGTTTCCGCGGAAATCCTGCACGAAGAAGCGATCCGCGCGCGCGTACCGGTTTCACTGGCGACCGTTTACAACACGCTGCACCAGTTCCGCCAGTCAGGGCTTCTACGTGAAGTCGCCGTCGACGGGACGCGCACCTATTTCGACACCAACCTGAATGAGCATCATCACTTCTTCATCGAAGGCGAAGATAAAGTGCTCGACATTCCGGAAGATCATATCGAACTGCAGAACCTGCCCGAACCACCCGAAGGCATGGAAATCGCGCGTGTCGATGTGGTGGTGCGCCTGCGCCGCAAATTGCCGAAGCGCGTAGCGGTTTAATTTTCAAGAATAATCCCCATATGGAATGGAATGCGCCTTTTCAGCATTCTATTCATAACCCTGCTCGCAGCCTTTCTTTTCATCGGCGCCATCGCAACGGGCTTCATCAAAATTCCTGCCGCTTATAATCCTTTCGCGCCGATTGATTTGCGCGCCGAGACGACATTCGTCACACCGTTAAAGTTATGGCGGCTGAGCAATTCACCTCAGCTGTGCCAAGCGGCGCTACGCGATGCCGATATCAATTTTACGCCCGCACCCGACCGCACGAATACGAAAGGCTGCACGCTGGACAATACAGTCCTGCTTTCAAATCTTGGCGGCATCGGTCTTTCGCCGGCGTCGCCTCAAATACGCTGCCCGCTAGCCGCAAGACTGGTTTTATATGCCCAAACGCTGCAACGCGAGACGAAGAGCCTTTTCAATAGTCCGCTGGCGCAAATCAGCCATTACGGCACTTATGCCTGCCGCAATGTGTATGGCCGCAAAGAGGGACGATTGAGCAAACATGCAACCGCCAATGCGATCGACGTCAGTGCATTCAAACTGAAAAGCGGTGAGAGCATCGCGGTGCTCAAAGACTGGGACAAGGCGACGCAAAAAGGCGTGTTTCTGAAAACGGCACGCAACAAGGCGTGTCATATGTTTTCAGCGGTGCTGGGGCCGGATTATAACGCCGCGCATAAAAACCATTTCCATTTCGATGGCGGGTTTTTCTCGCGCTGCAGCTGACTACTCAACCTGCTCGTTGGCGTAAACGCCCCACAACTCTTCCTGCCGCATATAGCCGCGCGCCTTGCCCGCATCAACGCGGCAGAACACGCCGTCGCAACGGTCGAACGCGACGAGGACATTCGCTTCCGCTTTCGCACGGATCTCGGAGCCTTCATTGCCGCGCGCATAAATATTGAACATCTTGTCTTTGGCCCATGGCGCGATCAGCGCCGTACGGCGTCCCGACAGCAGGCCCTGCTGGACCCAGCCTTCGGCCCCTTCGGAATCGCGAATTTTACGCCAATTTTCAAACTCGGCAGTAATTTCGACCGGCAGGCCGGCGCGGTTGAATGTCCACGCGATCTTGTGATTCTGGCTTGCGCCCTGCCGCACGTTCACGCGATCGGACTTTAAAGACACGAAGCGCGGCAGCGGCAGCCCGCTCGGCCCCTTTTGCGGATTTGCGGCAAGAGAGGGACCAAGAAGCACGATGGAACAGGCAATGGCTGTGAGAAATCTTTTCACGCCGTCACAGTGTCAGCAGGCAGTTAAAATCAAGATAAGACTTTTCGCGTAAGGTGCCTCATAATGAACCGGGCTTTCACGACGCGATGAAAAAAAACACATTCAAATCCTGTTTTTCTTTAAAAAGGCATGACGCTTCTGCTTATGCAGCAGCGCGTCTTTGCACGCTGATCATAGCCCTTTTCTTATCGGGCAATGAGGCTGCGAAGGCGCAGTTGATAGCGCGCTTTGAAGAGAATATGGCCGATATTGTTAACCACTACATTATGGCCGCCATTGGCGATCAAATTGATTTGAGTGATCAACTGGAATATATCATCGGTGACCTTGAAGCCAATAA
>JAZKID010000137.1:0-2114 GCA_040385045.1 Pseudomonadota bacterium
GTTTGAATACGATTCGGATGATATTTCGCCGTTGCGGATAGCTTCAGCTGCTGCGGCGACGCCAAGTGCTGCGAGGTCTCCAGCAGCATTTTTTTTCGACACTTCAGATTTTTCTTGCATGTTATTTCTCACATTTCCAACAGAATTAGGTGTTTCTGAGCTTGCCATAGCGATTCTTGGCAGCAACGGGGTTATGGCTAGTGAAGCCATCTTTTTCATTACATCGCGGCGCTTCATGTGAGGCCTCGTATAGTCAAATTGTGGTTCATCGTTATGCTCCTTCGGGCATTCTTTGTATTACGAATGTAATACTGTATTACGATCATAATTTAAAAGAACGCAAAAAACAAGGCTCATAAAATTAAAATGTCTTACTTAATAGATTTACAACGTGAAAATGTGTGATTTGAGAGCGTTATCCAATTTCGTAGCGTCATGAATATTCGCATCGTAGTAAGTCGCGGGGCGGACACCACTTTCTTAAATTTAAGAAGTTTGTGTTTCGGTGACTAATTCACGTCAGCATGAGGGGTTACTGATCATGCTTCGTTAGTCTAAAAAGTCTCGCAGTCCAAGGTGAAGAAAACTGCTACACAAGCGCGTGGATGCCATAAATGGGAGTTACAAATGTCTGCTTTGGGTCGAAAGCGGACAAAAAATAGAGCAAATATTGCTCTATTTTTACATTGTTCGCATATTAGAAAAATGTTCCAGGCACTAATTGTTTGTTCCAAACTTTAATTGTTAAGAACGCAAAGATGGATCACGCTCAAGGTGCTTATTCCACCGTCACGGACTTTGCCAGATTTCTTGGCTTATCCACATCAGTACCACGCGCCAATGCCGTGTGATACGCGAGCAACTGCAGCGGGACTACGTGCAGAATCGGCGACAGCGCACCGTAGTGTTCCGGCAAGCGGATCACGTGCAAGCCTTCGCCGGATGTAATGCGCGAATCGCCATCGGCGAAGACGTACAGCTCACCGCCGCGGGCGCGGACTTCCTGCATATTCGATTTCAGTTTTTCTATCATCGAGTCGTTCGGTGCAACGGTAACGACCGGCATCTCTTCAGTGACGAGGGCGAGTGGGCCGTGCTTCAGTTCGCCGGCTGGATAGGCTTCGGCGTGGATGTATGAAATTTCCTTTAACTTCAATGCACCTTCGAGTGCGATCGGATAATGCAGGCCGCGACCGAGGAAGAGGGCGTTTTCCTTACGGGCGAAGGCTTCTGCCCACGCAATGATTTGCGGTTCCAGTGCGAGTACGGCGGTGAGGGCGACTGGCAGGTGGCGCATTTGTTTAAGAAAGGCGGCTTCCTGTTCATCGCTGAGGCGACCCTTGACTTGCGCCAATGTCAGCGTCAGCAGGAATAGCGCGGCCAGTTGCGTGGTGAAGGCCTTGGTCGATGCGACGCCGACTTCGACGCCGGCGCGTGTGATGTAGGCTAGTGCACACTCACGCACCATGGCACTGGTGGCGGAGTTGCAGATCGTCAGCGTGTGTTGCATGCCGTGCGATTGTGCGTGGCGCAGTGCGGCCAGCGTGTCGGCGGTTTCGCCGCTTTGCGAAATGGTGACTACCAATGCATTCGGATTCGGTACGCTGTCGCGGTAACGATATTCGCTGGCGATTTCCACATCGCAGCGGACGCCGGCGATCGCTTCTATCCAGTACTTGGCCGTCATGCCGGAGTAGTAGCTGGTACCGCAGGCAAGGATCAGCACCGAATCGATTTTCCTGAAAATAGCGAATGCCTGGTCGCCGAAAATATCCGGCGTGATGCTTTCCACGCCTTCGAGCGTGTCGGCGATGGCGCGCGGTTGCTCGAAGATTTCCTTCTGCATGTAATGGCGATACGGGCCGAGTTCGACTGCGCCGGTATGCGCGTGTACGGTTTTGACTTCGCGTTGCACTTGCTTGCCGTCGGCATCGACTATCCATACGCGTTGCAGTTGCAGGTCGACGACGTCGCCTTCTTCCAGATAAATGATTTGATCGGTGGTGCCGGCCAAGGCCAGCGCATCGGAGGCGACAAAGTTTTCGCCAGTGCCGACGCCGACGATCAGCGGCGAGCCGCGACGTGCGCCGACTACGCGATGCGGTTCGTCACGG
>JAZKID010000137.1:2124-3521 GCA_040385045.1 Pseudomonadota bacterium
ACTTCGGTGTCGGTCTGACTTTCGAATACGTAGCCTAATGCTTTTAATTCATCCCGCAATTCGTCGTGGTTTTCGATGATGCCGTTATGAACGAGGGCAATGCGGTCGCGCGAAAAATGCGGGTGCGCGTTGTGCGATGCCGGCGCGCCGTGCGTGGCCCAGCGCGTGTGGGCAATGCCGGTAAATCCTTCGAGATGTTCCTTGGCGACCTGTTTTTCCAGCTCGGCGACACGCGCGGTACTGCGTGAGCGTTCCAGCTTGCCGTCTACGTGCAGTGCGACGCCGCAGGAATCGTAGCCGCGGTATTCAAGCCGTTTGAGTCCTTCGACCAGAATAGGGGTGATATTGCGTTGCGCGACTGCGCCGACGATACCGCACATAAGAACCTCGTGGTGATGTGTATGAATGACAGAGTCTAGATGACGGTTGGTGAAATAAGTTTTCTAAATACATGAATAAATGGATTATTATTTCTCTTGTTGGAGTAAGTGAAATTTAATTTCAAATTAATGACTTTATTTTATATATGAACGATGAAATGATAGTGCTGGATGAATTGGACCGCCGCATCCTGAATGCGCTGCAAGCCGATTCATCGCAAACCAATAACGATCTGGCGCTGGCCGTCCATGCATCCGCGCCCACTTGCCTGCGTCGCGTCAAGCGTCTGGTCGATGCCGGCGTGATCGAGCGGCAGGTCGCCATCGTCTCGCCGCAAAAGATAGGCGCGGGGCTGACGGCGATAGTGGAAATCACTTTGGATAATCAGGCGGCCGAACGGCAGGTGGAATTTGAAACCCTGGTTGCAAGTGAAACTGCAGTGCTGCAATGCTATCGCGTGTCGCCGGGGCCGGATTTTGTGCTGGTGATTCAGGTCGCCGATATGCCCGCTTACAACGCCTTGGTGCATAGACTGTTTGCGTCGCATGCGAATGTGCGCAATGTAAAAAGCTTTTTCTCCATCCATCGCAGCAAGTTTGAAACGCGGATTGCGGTGTGATGATTGGTTTCGTTTAAAACTTCGCTTAAAACATTTCCAGAAACTGTTTCGCTGCTGCCGACAAGCGCTGGCCTTTGAGCCATGTAATCGCTACCGCCGATTCCAGTTTGCAGCCACTGATCTCTGCAATATGCAGGGTGTCGCTTGGTTTGAGCGCAGCGGCCGAGCGCGGCACGATGGCGGCACCCAAGCCCAATTCCACCAATGTCAGCAGTGCCATCACGTTGTCGCTTTCACAGAAAACGGTAGGCTCAACATTCGCTGCGCGCAGTTCATCCCACACCATATCGTGACACAAAAGACCCTGCTGGCGCTGCATCAGCAACAGCGGTTCGCGTGCCACTTGCGGCAGCGTGATCGTCGCGGGACGCGATTGCCCTGCGCTCTTGCGCATCAC
>JAZKID010000138.1:0-2441 GCA_040385045.1 Pseudomonadota bacterium
ATTTCGCCGGCGGCGCGGCGCTATTTCGATCCGTCTTTCTATCGCATCATTTTGTTCGACCAGCGCGGCTGCGGCAAGTCGACACCGCATGCGGAACTTACCGACAACACCACATGGCATCTTGTCGCCGACATCGAAAAACTGCGCGAGCATTTAGGCGTGAAACGCTGGCACGTGTTCGGCGGATCGTGGGGTTCGTCACTCGCATTAAGTTATGCCGAAACGCATCCTGAAGCCGTCATGTCGCTTTCACTGCGCGGCCTGTTCACACTGCGCCGCGCCGAACTGTTGTGGTTTTATCAGGAAGGCGCAAGCTGGCTGTTTCCCGATGCGTGGGAAAAATTCCTCGAACCCATTCCTGAACATGAACGCGGCGACATGATCTCCGCCTATTACAAGCGGCTGACATCGGACGACCAGAACATCCGCACCCATGCCGCGCGCGCGTGGAGCATCTGGGAAGGATCGACGTTGTCGCTGCTCGACGATCCGGACCGCGTGACGAAATTCGGCATGGACAATTACGCCCTCGCCTTCGCACGTATCGAATGTCATTATTTCATTCACGGCGGTTTCATGCGGCAGGACGAGCAGCTGATCGCCGACCTCCACAAAATCCGCCACATCCCGGCCGTTCTCGTGCAAGGCCGCTACGACGCCTGCACGCCGATGAAAACGGCATGGGATATTCATAAAGCATGGCCGGAAGCCGAACTCGTCATCTGTCCTGCCAGCGGCCACGCGATGACGGAAAAGGAAATCACCGCTGCGCTGGTGGCAGCGACGGAGAAATTTAAGACAATAAAATAATCAGGCCGCTTTTTCTTTCGCCTTGGGCGGTGCGAATCGCGTGTAGAAACTTTCGCCCTTGGCTGCCATATCACGCATCAGCTGCGGTACGGCAAAACGCGGACCGTGCTTTTTGGCCAGCCCGTCCGACAGCGCGACGAATTCTTTCACGCCCATGCTGTCGATCCACGAAATCGGCCCGCCCGTGAAAGGCGCGAAACCGAAACCAAAAATTGCGCCGATATCAGCCTCGCGCATATCGGTGACGACATTTTCCTCAACGCAGCGCGCCGCTTCCAGCGCCTGCGTGACGAGAAAGCGCTGCTGCATTTCTTCATAATCGAAACTTTCGGCCACTTTCGATTTGAACAGAGTCGTGAGCTCCGGCCATAAACGCTTCTTGTCGTTTTTCGGATAGTCGTAAAAGCCCGCTTCCGATTTGCGGCCCATGCGTTTTTTATCGACCAGCATTTTAACTTGCGATTCCTGCGCAGGGTCGGCGAAGACATTACCGCCCTCGGCTTTCGTGGCCTCGATGATTTTCCAGACGAGGTCGATGCCGACTTCATCATAAAGCGCCAGCGGCCCCACCGGCATGCCGACCTGACGCGCAAGGTTCTCGATGAGTACCGCGGGCACGCCTTCGGCTAGCATGATGCTGCCTTCGCGCAGATAATTGCCGACGCATCTGTTGGCATAAAATCCGCGTGTGTCGTTGACGACAATCGGCGTTTTCTTGATCGCCTTCACATAATCCAGCGCGACGGCCAAGGCCTTGTCGCCAGTTTCCTTGCCGATGATAATTTCGACAAGTTGCATCTTGTCGACCGGCGAGAAAAAATGAATGCCGATAAAATCTTTTGGACGCTCGAACATTTCGGCCAGGCCTGTAATGGGCAGCGTCGAGGTATTCGAGCCGAACACCACATCCTTGCCGATAACGGCTGCTGTTTTAGCGAAGGCCTCGCGCTTGACGTCGCGGTTTTCGAACACGGCCTCGACGACGAGATCAACATCTTTTAACACGGCATAATCTGCGGTCGCATGAATGCGCGCCAGCAAAGCATCTTTATCGGCCTGTTTGGCGCGGCCTTTCTGCATCTGTTTCGTGACCAGACTATCCGCATGCGCCTTGCCCTTGTCGGCACTTGCCTGATCGCGATCGATCAGCACCACATCCATGCCTGCTTTCGCCGTGACATAGGCGATACCCGCGCCCATAAAGCCCGCGCCGATCACACCGATTTTTTTCAAATTCGATTTAGGAACTGCCGCAGGTCTTCGCGCCCCCTTGTTGATCTCTTGCAGCGAGATAAAGAAAGTGCGGATCATCGCCGCTGCTTCTTTCGTGCCAAGCAGATAGACGAAGTAACGCAACTCGATATCGAGCGCGAGGTCAAACGGCACCAGCAGGCCTTCATAAGCCGCGCGCAGCAGCATGCGGCCGGACGGATAATTGTTGTACGTTTCCTTGCGTAACAACGCGGAGGCTGGCGGCCATACCTGCATGCCGCCTGCGGAATAAACCGCGCCGCCTGGTGGTTTGAATTTGTCCTGATCCCAAGGCGCTGCGGCTTTCGGGTTTGCCTTGACCCATTCTTTCGCTGTTTCGATCAGTTTGTCTTTCGGAACGACGGCGTTGAGCAAGCCCA
>JAZKID010000138.1:2451-6044 GCA_040385045.1 Pseudomonadota bacterium
CCAGCGCTTTTGCTTTTTCAAGTCGCATTTCTTTTCCCTGCAACAGCAGCGGCAGCGCTTCCTGCGCTGGCAATAAACGCATCATGCGCGTGGTGCCACCAGCACCCGGCAGCAGACCGATTTTAACTTCGGGGAGGCCAAGCTTCGCCGACGGGTTTTCAGCAGCGAAACGCGCATGCGCGGCCAATGACACTTCCCAGCCGCCGCCCATAGCCGTGCCCGGCAATGCAACAGCGACGGGTTTCTTCGCTGTTTCCATTTTACGAAAGACGCGTGAGAGACGCGATGACTGTTCATAAATATATTGCTTGGCAGCGATCTCGCCTTTTTTCGCTTTGATTTTTTCGCCTTCGTCACGCATCGCGGCGAGCATGGAAATATCCGCGCCGCCGCAGAACGTGTCCTTGCCGGACGTGATGACGAGACCCTTGATCTTGTCGTCGCTCGGCAGCGCCTCGATGAACGCCTCAAATTCGGAAAGCGATGTTTCGTCCCACACATTCATGCTTTTTTCGGGCATGTCCCAGGTGAGAAGTGCGATGCCATCAGCGTCGATGTCGAGTTTGAAGCTTTTCATGTTTTTAAACCCGTTCAATAATTGTAGCCGAGCCCATACCGGAGCCGATGCAGAAGGTGACGAGGCCGGCAGCAACATCGCGCCGCTCCATTTCGTCGAGCAGTATGCCGAGCACCATCGCGCCGGTTGCGCCAAGCGGATGACCCATGGCGATCGCGCCGCCATTTACATTGACGCGTGACGTATCAAGATTGAACGCTTGCAGGAAGCGCAACACAACGGCGGAAAACGCTTCGTTGATCTCAATCAGGCCGAGGTCGGAAATTTTCATGCCCGCCTTCTTCAAAACTTTTTCAGTAACATCGACAGGGCCTGTCAGCATCAGGCCCGGATCTGAGCCGATATGGGCGGTGGCGCGGATACGCGCGCGTGGTTTTATGCCTGCATTTTTGCCGCCCTGTGCATTTCCAATGAGCACTGCGGAAGCGCCATCCGAAATCTGCGACGAGTTTCCAGCGTGATGAATGTGGTTGACGCTTTCGATTTCAGGATGCGATTGCACCGCGACCGCATCGAAACCACCCATTTCACCCATCAGCGCAAATGACGCGTTCAGCTGTGCGAGCGATTGCATGTTGGTGTCGGGGCGGATGCCTTCGTCTTTTTCCAGAAGCGGGAGGCCGTTGATGTCGGTGACCGGAACGATCGATTTATTGAACGCGCCGCTTTTCTGCGCCAGCATCGCACGCTTGTGGCTTTCCACAGCGAACGCATCTGCATCGTCGCGCGAGAAACCGTATTTCGTTGCGATCAGATCGGCCGAAACACCTTGCGGCATGAAATAACTTTTAATCGCGATGGCCGGATCGACCGCCCACACCGCGCCCGACATGCCCATGCCGACGCGCGACATGCTTTCCGCGCCGCCTGCGACGACGAGATCGTCCGCGCCGCTGGAAACTTGCGCCGCAGCGAAGTTCACGGCTTCCAAACCCGAAGCGCAGAAGCGGTTGATCTGCACGCCGGGCACCGACACGTCATAGTCCGCGACAATCGCGGCCATGCGCGGCATGTCGCCGCCTGCTTCGCCGACCGGATCGACGATGCCGAGGATCACATCATTGACGAGCTTGGTGTCGAGACTGTTGCGCTTCGCCAATGCGCGCAATGTCTGCGCGGAAAGCTCCAGCGCCGTGACGCCATGCAGCGCACCGTCTTTTTTTCCGCGGCCGCGCGGCGTGCGGACGTGATCGTAGATAAAAGCGTCGGTCATGTTTAAAACTCGTTGGCTGCCAGCGCCATCATCGTATCGGCGCCGGATGTGATACGTTTCAGATGTGCTGCACTTTCAGGCAGCACGCGTTCGTTGAAATATTTCGCGGTGATCAGTTTCGCCGCGTAATACGGGTCGCTCTTTTTCGGCAAGGCCGCTTTCGCGATCAGGCCGTTCATATACGACATCGCGACAAGCCCAAGCAGGTGCATGAAATCGACCGAGCCTGCCCCGGCATTGTCGGGCTTCATCATCGCATTGTTCATGAACCACATCGTCGCCGCCTGAAGCGTCTGCAAGGCTTCGCCAAGCGGCGCGACATAAGGCTTCATGTCTTCGCTGCTATTTTCATTCACGAAAGTCTGTATCTCGTTGAAAAGCGTCATGATGGCGCGGCCGCCATCGCGCGGCAGCTTGCGGCCGACAAGGTCGAGCGCCTGCACGCCGTTCGCGCCTTCATAAATCTGCGCGATACGCGCGTCGCGCACATATTGCGACATACCGTGCTCTTCGATGTAACCATGCCCGCCGAACACCTGCTGCGCATTCACCGCGTTTTCGAAACCCTTGTCGGTGAGAACGCCTTTCAGCACCGGCGTGAGCAGGCCCATCATGTCGGCACTGTGGATTTTTTCCTGTTCGTTTTCCGAGCGGTGCGAGATATCGCCTTTCAGCGCTGTCCAGATCAGCAATGCGCGCGCGGCTTCGTTGAAACTTCTAATGTTCATCAGCATGCGGCGGATGTCCGGATGTACGATCAACGGATCGGCAGGTTTGCTCGTTTCTTTTGCGCCAGAAAGCGCGCGGCCCTGCAAACGTTCATTCGCATAAGCAACCGCGTTCTGATAGGCGACTTCCGATTGCGCGAGACCCTGCAGCGCAACACCCATGCGCGCTTCGTTCATCATCACGAACATCGCATTGAGGCCTTTGTTCTCGGCACCGACGAGCCATGCCGTCGCGCCATCGTAATTCATCACGCAGGTGGAATTGCCGTGAATGCCCATTTTGTGCTCGATGGCGCCGCACGACACGCCATTGCGATCGCCCACACTGCCATCGTCCTTGACGATAAATTTCGGACAGACGAATAACGAAATGCCCTTGGTGCCTTCCGGCGCACCTTCAATGCGCGCGAGAACGAGATGAACAATGTTACTGGTCATATCGTGCTCACCGGCGGAGATGAAAATTTTCGTGCCGGTAATTTTATAGGAACCATCGGCCTGTTTCGCCGCCTTGGTTTTGAGAAGCCCCAAATCCGTCCCGCAATGCGGCTCGGTGAGGTTCATCGTGCCGCCCCATTCACCGGAAATCATTTTCGGAAGATATTTCTGTTTTTGTTCGGGCGAGCCATGCGTGTTGAGTGCGGCAATCGCGCCCTGAGTCAAACCCGGATACATCGACAGCGCCATGTTTGCGCTGGAGCAAAATTCGTTCATCACCGCGGCAATGGTAGCGGGCAATCCTTGTCCGCCGTAAGCCGGATCGGCCGAAATACCGTTCCAGCCGCCGCCGACATAAGAGTCGTACGCCGCCTTGAAACCTTTCGGCGTGGTGACAGTGCCGTCGGCGTTGCGTGTGCAGCCTTCTTTGTCGCCCGGCAAATTCAGCGGAAAGAAAATATCTTCGGCGAGTTTCGCGCCTTCATTCAAAATCGCGTCGAGCATGTCGGGCGCCAGGGCAAGCGCTGCATTGAAATGAGCCAGGGCCGCCTCAGGCGCCCGGGAAACGAGCGCCGAGGCGGCGGCGCTTATCGTCCGCCCCATCGTCGCGGCGCTGTCCCGCACGCGCGGCGACGCC
>JAZKID010000139.1:0-20107 GCA_040385045.1 Pseudomonadota bacterium
ATCGGGATGAATATGAATGAGAGTTTGTCGCGGTTGCGGCGCATCGATCAGCGTATAACTTTGCGACGGCACTTCCGAAAAACGCCCCCCGACGAGCATGACAAGGTCGGCATGTTTGATGCGCTCGCCCAAAGGCGCATCGATGCCGTAACCGGCATGACCCGCGAAATTCGGATGCGTGTGATCGAACAGGTGCTGGCGGCGAAAACTCACGACAACCGGCAGGTTCCAGTTTTCTGCAAAACGCGTAATCGCAGCGCGCCCCTCCTCGCTCCATGTCGAACCGCCAAGAAGAAGCACGGGCGCTTTCGCAGCCGACAACAATGTGCCAACCTGCTCGAACATTTTCATATCAAGCTTGGGCTTATCATCCGCGACAAAAGAAACGGCAGGCGCCGCGACCTGATCCGTCAGCATGTCTTCGGGCAGCGAAATAACGACCGGCCCTGGCCGCCCGCTTGTCGCAATATGAAAAGCGCGCGCGATGACATCGGGAAGTTGTGTGGCATCGTCCACTTCCGTCACCCATTTGCAGATCGGTGCGAAAAATTTCGTGTAATCGATTTCCTGCCACGCTTCGCGGCCACGAAACGCGCGCTCTACCTGGCCGATAAATAAAATCATCGGCGTGGAATCTTGGCAAGCGACATGCACGCCGGAAGACGCGTTCGTGGCACCCGGCCCGCGCGTAACGAAACAGATGCCGGGGCTGCCCGTTAATTTCCCCTGCGCCTCGGCCATCATCGCCGCGCCGCCTTCCTGACGGCAGGTGATTAGTTCAATCGACGTGCCATACAGCGCGTCGAGAACGGCAAGATAGCTTTCGCCCGGCACGCAAAAAGCGCGGCGCACGCCATGGACGACAAGCATGTCGACAAGAACCTGTCCGCCGGTTTTTCTGAGAATAACTGTCATTAAACGGTCAGGTTATTTTTGTTAGATAAAAGAAATCCGTTTTTTTATCGACCTTTTTCTTAACTTCACCAATCATATTTTCAAGAATTGGAACACTGTCCTTGTAACACGCAAAATATTCTTTCCATGAAATATGATCTTTATCGCCGTCTTCATCAAACTTTTCATTAATGGATTTAAAAATTTCTTCCGCACGATTTTGCGAGAATTTTTCATCTTTCAGAATAAAATGAAGATTGGTCTTGCCATTTTTAATTGTCATTTCGCCGTAATTAATGTTGGCGCCAATCGCTTTTTTGAATTCAGAAAGACTCGATGCATCTTTTTTGTCGTTAGGATCGACATCGATTTTCACAAAAGCTGGAAGCAGTACGAATTCATATTTATCGCTCATTTTTTACCCCTTCAAAGCATAAAGCTTAGTAGCATCAGCAATTGACTTTATCCAGCGGCTTAAAACCCCGCAGCACGCACCAAAGCCGCTGCGGCGCAGCCAAAAACCATCGCCGCGAGATCTTTCTTGATGAACAGCATGCTCAAAACCGCGGCGATGACGCCGATGAGCCCGGGCAGGCCGGAGGCGATCACACCCGGCACGATGACGGCCGCCATCACGGACCCCGGCAGCGCTTCCAGCGCGCGGCGCACCGGCGGCGTGAACGGCACATAGCGCATCGCGACAAACCCACCGACACGGCAGAAATATGTCGCGACCGCGAGGATGAAAATCAGCATTACGTTTTCAGTGCCTGTCATGTTTTTTGCAAAGCTCCCGTGAGGCTTCCGGCCAGCGCACCGATGACGATGTAATAAGAGCCGGGTAAAATAAAATAAGCAATCGCCGCAACGACGGCGGCAGCCATCCAAGGCCGTGCATGCGCAACGCCTTTCCATAACGGTACCGAAATGCTGGCGAAAAACATCAGCATGAAAAGATCGAGGCCGTAGCGCTTGAAATCGGTGATCGCGCTGCCGATCCACCAGCCGGGCGCGAAAGAGATGAACGAGAACATCCACATGCACACGCCGAAGCCGAAATAAAATCCGATATCGGGCGGGCGCGCCTGTTCTTTCGCTGTCTCGGCCTCACGCAAAAACATCAGCCACAAAATATCGATGTTAAAAAAAAGCAGCGCCCACGCCTGCCAGCCTTTCAGATATTTGAAATAGGGATAGAGCGATGCGCCCATCAGAATAAAACGCGAATTGATAATAACGACGATCAGCAACACGGCGAGGATATTCGCAAGCGTCCACACCGCGGGCCAGTGCGCATAAGCAGCCAGCTGCGCGGCGCCGACATAGACGCCGCTGTTCATGAAAACGCCTTCAGGCAGCGACAGGCGGGTCTGCGCGGCGAGCACGCCCGCCGTCAGGCCGAACGCGATCATGCCGAGGCCATAAGGAAGCGCTGAAATGAAACCGTCGCGCGTGCCGCGTTTCGTGAAGACGGGCGCACCATGAGGTAGATAGACTTCTTCAAGCGTGAGGGGTTCGCTTTTCATGATTTGAGCAACGCCCCCGCCGCCGCGCCTGCCAGCGCGCCGATGACGATGTAATAAGAGCCCGGCAAAATGAAATAGGCGATCGCCGCAACAACGGCGGCAACCATCCACGGCCGCGCATGCGCAACGCCTTTCCACATCGGCACCAGCAGGCTTGCGAAAAACAGCAGCGCGAAAAGATCAAGCGCGTATTTTTTCAGGTCGGCGATGCTGCTGCCGATATACCAGCCGGGAATGGTGACAAGCACCCAGATCACCCACATGACAAGGCCGAAGCCGAGGAAGAAACCAAGATCGGGGCGGCGCTTTTCTTCTTTCGCGATGGCAGCGTCACGCAGGAACAGGATCCAGAGAAAATCGGTGTTGATGAACAACAGGCCCCACGGGGCCGGACCTTTCAGATGACGCAAGTACGGATAAAGCGATGCGCCCATCAGAATAAAACGCGAGTTGATGGTGAGGACGAGCAGCACCGCGGCCAGCAATACAGAAAACGCCCACATGTCGGGCCAGTGCGAAAGAACGGCCAATTGCGAAGCGCCTGCGAAAACCGCGCCGCTCATCAGGATCGCTTCGAACAGCGACAGCCCGGCTTTTTGCGCGAGCACGCCCGCCGTCAGGCCGAACACGGCAAGGCCGAGCGAATAGGGAATGCTGAAAACCAGCCCGTGGCGGAAACCCGCTTTCGTAAACAGCGGCGGGCCGTGCGGCAGGTATATTTTCGCCACCTCGTCGGGCGCGAGATCGGGAAGTTCAACGCTTTCCATATCCCTTTTCAAGCACGGGAGGATGTGAACCAACAACCCCGTTCAAACGTTATGGCCAGTAATATGGAGGACGGACAATGCAACAATGGGACCAGAACGCCCTGATATCGGACAGCGGCGCGTGGTGGCTGATTTTGATTATTCTTGTTTTATACGGTCTGCCGTCGCTGGTCGCGGTCTTGCGCAATCATCCGGCGACGAAGGGGATCGTGCTTTTGAACATCCTTGGCGGATGGACAGGCCTTGCCTGGATTGCTGCGCTGGTCTGGTCGTTCATGAATGCGGAGCGACCATTCTGGAAAAAATAAAGCGGCTTGAAATGGTACAGTCGAGTGGGCTCGAACCACCGACCTTCGGAGCCACAATCCGACGCTCTAACCAACTGAGCTACGACTGCACATTTAAGAGCCCTGATTAAGCGCGGTTTCCGTCTTTTTTCAAGGCTTGATGCATAAAAGAAAAGCCCGAAGTTTCCCTCGGGCTTTGTCCTGTTACCTTAAAGAAATCAGCGAAAGAGCTTTTAAGCTGTTTTCTTGAACTGGTTCGCCGCTTTTTCAGCAGCGGATTTGATTGGTGCCACTGTGTTGTTGGCAACCTCTTTCGACAGCTCGTGGAACTTCTGGCCTTCTTTCGTCAGCGTTTCGAATTGCGAACGGGCAAAGCTCGTCTGCTTTTCGAAGGCTTCGGCAATGGTTTGCGATTCCATCAGCGATTTTGCGAAATCGAACATCGCGTTGGTCTGCGCTTTCGCCGTTTCGATGAACTGCGATGTCAGCTCCAGCGAGCCTTTGCTGTAAGCACTGAATGCGCTTTCAGCAACCTTGCTGGTTTCTTCAGCAGCCTGCTTCAGGCGCTCGTAGTTTTCTTTGGTCTGCTGGACGCTTTTTTCCGTGAGGTCACGGAAAGCAGCCGGCACTTCCATGCGCGGCAATTCAAAATTCGGCATTTCGAATTTCGGGCCGCTGGACTGGTTTTCGTTATTCTGATGATTTTTGGACATAGGGGCTTCCTTTCAGATGGTGAAACAGGGCTACGCAATGGGCGTGTAAAACTTGACCGAAATATAGCAGGTTTTTTGTGCAGTGCAACATAATTATTGCAATGCGAAAATGCTATTTATGCCATATAGTTAGTAGTTGGTTACCCATCTTAACGACGTTTAAAGGCATCACTGGACGGCATGGAGATTATTGATTATTTTTAAGCATAGATCTTTACGAATTACATTTTGTCGATTTTGAGTTAAGTAATTGAATTATATGGTTTTCTATCCGAGAGGCAGGCAGTGACGACGGCGATGCAGCCACGCACCGGGGAATTGGCCCGGCTGTTGCACGCGAAGGGCGAGCTTCAAACCCTTGAAGCCTCTCCCCGCCCCGCCTTCCTATGGAACGACGACGGCAGCACGCTTCTCTGGGCAAATCCCGCGGCGGCCCGCCTGACCGGCTTTGCAACCCTCGATGAACTGATCGAGGCGAACTTTTCAGGTTCGGCGCTGACAGCCCAGCTCGGCATGGCGGTGCGCGGCCTGCGGCCCGGCATTCCGCGCATGGAGCTTTTGCGTATGCCCGCCAAGGGGCGCAGCCTGTCCTTCATCGCCCGCATTTCCCTGATCCAGGTTGAGGACAACACCCGCCTGCTGGTGATTGGGCCGGAAACGAAACCGGCGATGGAGATCACACCATCGGCCGTACCAATGCCGCAGGAAAAACCTTTCTCGAAAGAACCCGGCCTGCGCACCGCGCCGCGCATCGAAAAACCTTTGAAAGTTAAAAAGCCGAAAAAGAAAAAAGAAGACAAGAACCTCGTCATCGAGGAAAAACTTGCCGCACCCGAAAAAACGAAAAAAGAAAAAAAGAATAAGATAAAAAAATCCGATGCCGAAAAAACCACGATCCGGATTGCGCGGCAGAAGGCCAAGATCGACGGCGCGCTGACGCCGGTCGAGCATGAAAGCCTTGTCACCATCGCGCGCGTCCTCACCGGCAAGGAAGAGATTCCGCTGCAGGACAATACGGCAGGCGAGACAACGCCGACATTGAGCGAGATTGTCGAAACCACGCCACCTGTTGAAACGCCTGCCAGCGAAGAGCAGCTCATCGTCGCGCAAGATAACAGCGAGCGTGAAGCATTACGCAATGCACTGAAAGACATCGAAGACCTGCAGATGGAAAACGGTGCGCTGCAAAACGAATTGCATGGCGCGCGCGTGATGACGGCGGAACTGCAGACCATTCTCGACACCGCGACCGACGGCATTTTCATTCTCGACGGCGAGGGACATATTCTCAACATGAACAGGCCTGCCGAAGCGCTGTTTGGTTTAAATCTCGATGCGCTGGAGGGCGAGAACATCATCGACCTTCTCGATGCCGACAGCCAGGAACGCGCGCTGGTTTATATCCAGCGCTTTACCCACAATACATCGGCGCGCGTGCTGAACGGCGGCTGCGAAGTCGACGGCATCGAAAAGAACGGCGGGCGCATTCCGCTGTTCATGACGCTTGGCTCTCTCGGCGGTGACATTCCGGGTTCGACCTTTTGCGCCGTTCTGCGCGACATCACGCAATGGAAGCAGGCGGAAGAAGAATTGCTGGCGGCGAAAAAACGCGCCGAGGCGGGTTCGGAACAGAAAACCGATTTCCTTGCCAAGATCAGCCATGAGATCCGCACGCCGCTGAACGCCATCATCGGCTTTTCGGAGATCATGCTGGAAGAACGTTTCGGCCCGGTCGATAACGAGCGTTATAAAAATTATCTCAACGACATCCGCAATTCCGGCGGGCATCTTCTTAGCCTCGTCAACGACCTGCTCGATCTCTCGAAAATCGATTCCGGCAAGCTTGATCTTGTTTTTGCGCCGGTGCAGCTCAACGACATCGTGTTGCAAACCATCAGCCTGCTGCAACCGCAGGCGAACCGCAGCGGCGTGATCCTGCGCTCCAGCCTGCAACCGGTTCCGCCGCTGGCCGCCGACGCGCGCAGCCTGAAACAGGTCCTGCTCAATATTCTTGCCAACGCCGTGCGTTTCACGCCGGAAGGCGGGCAGGTGATTATCTCGACACTTTATGAAGCCGACGGCAGTGCGTCACTGCGCGTGCGCGATACGGGCATCGGCATGGCGCAAGACGATATCGCGCTGGCGCTGGAGCCGTTCCGCCAGATCAGGACCGGTGGCGGCGAAGGCGAGAAGCAGGAGGGCACCGGCCTTGGCCTGCCGATCTCGAAGGCGCTGGTCGAAGCGAACCACGCTGTATTCGAGATTCAGAGCGAACCTAAAAAGGGCACACTTGTCAGCGTGATTTTCCCAAAAGCGCGTATTTTAGATGAAGCGTTTTAAACTTTAGCTGTTCGCAAACCGCAGCGACTTGATGAGCGCATCGATATCCTTGCTCATATTATCGTAGTCGGCGGCCATCACCGTGCATTCCATCGAATAGGCGCGGCCCACCGTTTCAAAGAAATTGACGAGCAGAGTCACATCGGGGCGGCGCTCATTGCCCGGCACCAGTACCTGCGCCTGCACGCCGTTAATGCCCTTGATGACGAGCTTGTTGACGGCGACGACTTCGCGACCGTCCTTGGCGAGATTGTTTTTCACCATCGCAAGGTTGCGGCCGTCATGCATGATCTTGTTGATCTGCGCCTGCGCAATTTTCGGCGGCTGTTTCGGCGCACGCACACCGAGGCGGCACGTGGGCGCCGGAGAGCCCGGACCTTCCATCATGATCATGGAGATGGAATCTTTCGGGAGGCGCGGAATTTCTATAACCAACCAGCCGGCCGGAATGGTCATTTCAAGGTTTGAGCGGCTGTCTGTAAATTCGCGCGCGCCGAACAGCGGCACCTCGGCCGGGCCGGGCGGCGGGATGGTGATTTTGGTTGCGGCGACATCAGGCCTTTTCGGTTTTGCCTGCGAAAACGCATCTGTGGTGCAAGTCAGGCCGAGAAGTGCGGCAAGGGCAAAGATTCCAAACGGACGCAGCATTTTCATTTTCCTTCACTCTGGCCTTCGTTCTGGCAGATTGCGTGCCAGCGTTCAACATCTGCTGCCCGAGCAAAAAGGCGAAACTTGGGAGTAGCGCGCACTTTCGCAATCGACCGCAAAAAGAAACGGATATGGAACAGAGTCGTGAGAAGAGTCGGGGATTGGCAAAATTTGCCTAGCATAGTGCTGCCAGCAAACGGTTTTTTCGCTTTTCCGAATCAAAAAATTGATTCACGGTCGCAGCTTCATTCAACCTTTGGAGAGACGGAAAATGAATGTCATCGTGTTTGCTTCGCGTAAAGGCGGAACCGGCAAAACTACTTTAGCCGCGCATCTGGCCACTTATGCCCATAAAGAATCGAAACCCTGTTTGCTGATCGACGCCGACCCGCAAGGATCGCTGACGCTGTGGCAGAGCCTCCGTGAAACCAAAGAGCTTGATATCAAAACTGCAACCAATTCCGTCACGGGTCTGATCACCGCTGCAAAGCGCGAAGGTTATGAGTGGGTGCTGATCGATACGCCGCCGAATATGTCCGGCGTCGTTCAGGATGCAATCCGTAACGCAACCATGGTTGTCATTCCGTCCCGCCCGGGCCTTTTCGATATCAATGCCGTTCAGGAAACGGTGGCTGTCTGCCGCACGCAGCGCAAACCTTACGCTGTCGTCGTCAACGGCGCACCTGCGCTGCGCGATGGCGTCGAAAGCCCGCTTGTGACGATCGCGCGCGAAAATCTTGAAAAATTCCGTGCTCCTGTCTGGGGCGGCCAGATCACGAACCGCGCCAGCCTGCAGAACGCCCTCAACTACGGCGAAGGCGCACGCGAGTTCGATCCGGAAAGCCGCGCCGCCAACGAAATCGGCCGGTTGTGGAGCGCGATCGAGCGTTCGATCAAGGCGATCAAGACCAAGGGCACAGCCAGCGGCGTAATGTACAAGAAAGCTGCTTAAGCTTTTTTCTTTTTCATTTAAAAAGCCCGGTTTTCAAGCCGGGCTTTTTTATTAGGCCAAAAGCAATTCTGGCCTGTTCTCAAAAAAGCTCAGCGCTTCCGGATTGGCGAGCGCTTCCTTGTTTTTGACGATACGGCCGTGCACTACCTCGCGCACGGCAAGCTCGACGATCTTGCCGGATTTGGTGCGGGGAATATCCGGCACGGCGATCAGCTTCGCGGGCACATGGCGCGGCGAAGCACCATTCTTGATCTGCATTTTGATCTTTTTGGTCAGCGCTTCGTCAAGCACTGCATTGTCTTTCAGACGCACGAACAGCACGATGCGCACATCGCCCTCGAAATCCTGCCCGATGCAGAGCGCTTCCATGACTTCCGGCACCTGTTCCACCTGCGCATAAATTTCCGCCGTGCCGATGCGCACGCCGCCGGGATTGAGCGTCGCATCCGAGCGGCCGTGAATGATCAGACCGTCATGCGCCGTCCACTCGGCGAAATCGCCATGGCACCAGATGTTGGGAAAGCGCGCGAAATAGGCGTTGCGGTATTTTTCTCCCGTCGGGTCGTTCCAGAACTGCGACGGCATGGACGGAAACGGTTTTGTACAAACCAGTTCGCCTTTCATACCATTTGCTGCCGATTTCCCGTCATCGTCATACACATCGACCGCCATGCCAAGCCCCGGCGCCTGAATTTCACCGCGCCACACCGGCCGCGTCGGATCGCCGAGCACGAAGCACGACACGATATCCGTGCCGCCGGAAATGGATGCAAGATGCAGATCGGATTTAATATCCTGATAGACGAAATCGAAACTCTCTGCCGCGAGCGGCGAGCCCGTCGACGTCATGGTGCGCACGTATTCGAGCCTGTGCGTGTCGCGCGGGCGCCAACCGGTCTTCTTCACACTGTCGATATATTTCGCCGACGTGCCGAACAGCGTCATGTGTTCCGCATCGGCATAATTGAACAGGATGCGCTCGTTCGGCGCGAAGGGCGAACCGTCATAAAGCAAGAGCTGCGCTTCGCTGGCGAGACCGCTCGCCAGCCAGTTCCACATCATCCAGCCGCAGGTGGTGAAGTAGAACATGCGGTCACCGGCGCGCACGTCGCAATGCAGGCGATGCTCTTTCAAATGCTGCAATAGCGTGCCGCCCGCCGTATGCACAATGCATTTCGGAACGCCGGTCGTGCCGGACGAGAACAGAATATAAAGCGGGTGCGAAAACGGCAGCTGCTCGAACGTGACGGCACGCGGCTGATATTTTTCCTCGATCTGCGCCAATGTGTCTGCGTTTTGCAGCAAGACCTCTTCCTGAATATACGGAACGATCAGGATGCGCTGCACGCTTGGTAATCCGGCAGCGATTTCAGTCAGGCGAGCCGCCGTACCGATTTTCTTGCCATTATACCAGACGCCGTCGCAGGCGACGAACACCTTCGGCTCGATCTGCGCGAAACGATCGAGCACGCCCTGCGTTCCAAAATCCGGCGAGCAGGACGAAAAGGTCGCGCCAAGCCCGCTCACCGCCAGCATTAGCGCAATCGTTTCCGGCAGGTTCGGCATCATCGCAGCAACGCGATCGCCAACTGTGACGCCATTGTCGCGCAGGACTTGCTGCAGCACGGACACGAGGCTGTGAAGTTCACGCCAGCTCATGCGGCGCTTCACCTTGTCTTCACCCCAGAAAACCAGCGCTGTCCCGTCGTCGAAACGGCGCAGGAGATTTTGCGCAAAGTTCAGCCGCGCTTCGGGAAAAAATTGCGCGCCGGGCATTTTGTCACCATCACGCAGCTCGATATTGCCCTTGTCGCCGATCACCTTGCAAAAATCCCACAGCGCGCTCCAGAACGCGCCCGGCTGTTCGACAGAAAAACCGTGCAAGGCCTGCGTGTCCTCGATTTGCAGTTCATGAAGGCCGTTCACAAAACACATGAAGGCCGCCATTTGCGACGCGGCACCCTGCGCGGCTGTGGGGGCCCATAAAGGCTGACCGTTTTCCATGCTGAACATCCTTCGAACGTGCGTTTATCCCTGCTTGCCATGAAGTGCGCTGCAATCCAAGCCGCCCGCAACAAGGGCTTGTCGGCAGCGGGTTTTCACGCTTAATGGTGCTCACAATGCGCCGCGCCCTTCTCAACCGCTTTCACGATTCAAAAGCCCGCCACAGGCTGCGGGTTTACCTTACCTATGGCCTCGGCATTGCTGCCGTTATTTGCATCGTATTAATGACGCTGCCCTATTTCATTCCCCTGCAGCGCGTCCAGCAGGCGGCCGCCATCAAAATGTCTTCGCTGACCGGACAGGATGTGACCTTTTCCGGCGCGGCGCGCAGCATCGGTTTTCCGCTTCCTGTGTTCACACTGCGCAATGTGCAGATTGCGGGCAGTGCAGATGGCCCGGCCCTGCTCCGCGCACCGAAGATTGAGGCCGAACTGAAACTGTTCCCGCTTCTGCGCGGCGATGTCGAGATCGCGGGTATTTCCGTAATCGAGCCGAAAATCATCCTGAATACCGATGCGGAAGGCCGCAGCAACTGGCGCAGCAGTTCTTCGCTGCTGGTGCTGTTCAACCCGCAGCAGCTGGCCACGCAATCTGTACCGCCTGCCGCGATGCGCATCGGCGAGGTGCGTATCGTCAACGGCACGATCAGTTTCACGCAGGACGGCGCCAACCCGCGCACGCGCTTTACCGATGTGAATGTCGCGCTGTACTGGCCGGAAGTGACCAAGCGGTTTGAAATGCGCGGCGCGATGTTGCGCGAGGGCCTGCCTGTCCGCTTCTCGGCGATGCTGCGCCGCCCCGCCGCGCTGTTTGCCAAGGATATCAGCCCGTTTGAAATGACCATCGATACCTCGGCCCTGCGCGCGCAATTATCGGGAGATCTTTTTGCCGTGCCGCAATTGCAGGCCGATGCCGCGCTCACGCTGACATCGCCGTCGCTGCGCGATCTGGCGCGCTGGTCGATCCCGAACCCTGACTCCATTCCCGCCGTCGGGCCGATTTCGGCACGCGCGCGCCTTCACTTCAAAAACCGCGATCTCGTTCTCGATGAAGCGAAGCTCAACATCGGCGACAGCCGCGCCGAAGGTTACCTCGCCTTCAAGCCCGACGAAATCCGCACCACCATGCAGGGCACGCTGGATTTCGATACCATCGACCTGCGGCCTTTCTTCGAGACACAGGCAGGTGAAGTTTTAAGCGGTGCAGGCTGGAGCACCAAGGGTCTGCAAAGCGAACACCTTAGCGCGATCGATGCCGACATGCGCATTTCCGCGAAAAGCCTGCTGCTTGGAAAAGCCCGCGTGGAAGATGCTGCGCTCTCTATTCTGACGCGCGACAATCGCGTGGAGCTCAGCCTTGGCGACGGTAAATTATACGACGGGCAGATGACGGGCCGCTTCGTTGCGGAAACGCGCCACGGCGGCGGCATGAAAACCTACGGCACGCTGAGCCTCAGCGACATGCATGTCGACGATGCCCTGCGTGAAAGTTTCAACATCGTCAGCCTGACGGGCACAGGCGATGTGTCCCTCAGCATCAGCGGCGAAGGCGGCAGCGCCAGCGATATTGCAGGCTCGCTGCAGGGCGAAGCGCGCCTGCGCATCAAGGACGGCAATTTTGCCGGCATCAACATGCCCGCTTTAATGGGAAAGGCCAGATCAAACCCGGTGGAAGCGTTTCTGGAAGCGCGTTCCGGCCAGACGCAGATCGACAGCGCGATTGCGCGTTTCACCATCAAGAACGGTATCGCCGAAACGAACGACGCGGTGGTGCTGGGGCCGGATTACCAAGTTTCGCTCAAAGGTAACGCAACACTGGCCGATCGCAAGCTTGACCTGAAAGGCGTGATCCGCCCGCCGCTCGATGCAAAAGAGCTGTTCGAACTTCCTTTCGCCGTGCGCGGGCCGTGGAATAATCCGGTGATTGTGCCGAACCCCGAAGCGCTCATCCAGCCTGCATCACCGACGTCGAACTAGGTTTTCGCGCGCACAATCAATCTTCTTTTTGAAAGCAGCGCCGCCGTCAGCGCGACGCATGCGACAAGCGCAATCAGCAGTGTGCTCAGCGCATTGATTTCCGGCGACACGCCAAGCCGCATCTGGCTGTAAATACGCATCGGCAGCGTTGTCGCGCCCGGTCCGGTTGTGAAGCTTGCGATTACAAGATCGTCAAGCGAAAGCGTAAAGCTGAGCAGCCATGCCGCGGCAACAGACGGCGCGATCAGCGGCAATGTAATCTGCAGAAATGTTTTCCACGGCGGGCAGCCGAGGTTGAGCGCCGCTTCTTCAAGATTGCGATCAAAATTAATAAGCTGCGCATGAATGATCACCGCCGCAAAAGCGGCCGAGAACGAGGCATGCGCAAGAATGACGGTGAAAAATCCGCGCTGGATATCGAGCGCGACGAACAGCAGCAGCAGCGAAAGACCCATGATCACTTCCGGCAAAACCAGCGGCGCGAAGGCGAACGCGAAGAACAAGGCCTTTCCGCGAAACCTGTAGCGGGCCAGAACGACGGCAATCAAAATTCCCATCAGCGTTGCGATGCTGGCCGAAAGCACACCGACCTGGAAGGTGATCCATGCCGCATCGAGCATCTGCTCATTTTGAAACAGCGCCGTGTACCAGCGCGTCGAAAAGCCGCCCCACACTGTAACGAGCCGCGAGTCATTGAACGAGTAAACAATCAGGATCGCAATCGGCAGATACAGAAAGCCGAGCCCGAAAAGCAGCGAGAAGAAATTGAACAGCTTAAATTTCTTCATGCCGTTTTCTCTTTTGAAATAAAACGCTGTACGGCAATGAACGGCACCAAAATCGTCACCAGCATGATGATGGCGGCGGCAGATGCGAGCGGCCAGTCGCGGTTCGAAAAGAAATCGACCCATAACGTTTTGCCGATCATCAGCGTGCCGGAACCGCCGAGCAGATCAGGAATGACGAATTCTCCGACAGATGGAATAAAGACAAGCGCGGCACCGGCAATAACGCCGGGCATGGTCAGCGGCCATGTCACGCGCCAGAAACGCTGCCATGGCGGGCAGCCGAGATCGGCCGCAGCTTCAAGCAGCGCATCGTCAAGCCTGTTAAGTGCGGCATAAATGGGCAGAACCATGAAGGGCAGGTAAGCGTAAACCATGCCGATCAGCACGGCGGCCTGCGTGTTCAGCAATGTCAGCGGCGCATCGGTCAGCCCGAGCGACTGCAGCGCCGCATTCAAAAAGCCGTCGTCTTTCAGAATGCCGATCCATGCATAGATGCGGATGAGAAAAGAGGTCCAGAACGGCACCATCACCAGCATCAGCAGCAGCGGCTGCCATTTTTTTGCGCTGCGCGAAATGGCGAGTGCGAGCGGATAGCCGATCAGGCCTGTCAGCAACGTAGCCGTTAAAGCCAGCACGACAGAATTGAAATAGCTTTCGAAATACAGACTGTCGGAAAGAATTTGATTATAGGATTCAAGGTTGAAAGCTTGAAAAAATGCAACAACATCGCCCATAAATTGCGGAAGGTAAGGCGGCAGTGCATCGGCCGCTTCCGAGAAAGACAACCGCAACACGATGAGCATCGGCGCAAGAACAAAACATGCCAGCCACAGACATGAGATGAAAAGGACAAGGCGGCGAGCACTGAACATCAGCTTCCCAGCAACACGCCGGCATCGGCATCCCAGCTCAGCCAGACGCGGTCACCCCATGTCACCTGTTGCTCGACGCGGCGTCTGGCATTGGCGCTGGCGGCCTTTACAAGTGTGCCATCGGCAAGGCGTATGTGATAGACGGAAAAATCGCCGAGATACCCGATATCCCAGACTTCGCCCTGAACGGCGTTGGATGACACATCCTGCGGCGCCTGCGGCGTCATTTTTATTTTCTCGGGACGAACAGCAATGAACGCGCCCTCGCCTTTTACGGCGCCGCTTTCGTCTTCGATTTTCAGGAGCGCGGCCGCGCTTTGCAGCGTGACGATTTTCCCTTCCACATCGACAACTTTGCCTTCGAAAATATTCACCTCGCCGACGAATTCGGCAACATGACGCGTTTTCGGGTTCTCATAAATTTCTGCCGGCGTGCTCACCTGCACAATGCGGCCATGGTCCATGACAGCCACGCGATCGGCGAGGATCATCGCCTCTTCCTGGTCATGCGTGACGATGATGAACGTCATCTGCAACTGCGATTGCAAATGCATGAGTTCGTATTGCGTCTCGTCGCGCAGTTTTTTGTCGAGAGCCGCAAGAGGCTCATCAAGCAACAGAACTTTCGGCCGCTTCGCCAAGGACCGCGCCAGCGCCACACGCTGCTGCTGCCCGCCGGACAGCTGGTGTGGCTTGCGACGCCCGAGATTTTCCATTTTCACCAGCGCCAGCATTTCCTCGACACGGCGGCTGATCTCGAGCTGTGGCAGGCCTTCCTGCTTCAGGCCGAAAGCAATATTTCCTTCAACGCTCAGATGCGGGAACAGCGCATAAGACTGGAACATCATATTTACGGTGCGCAGATGTGCAGGCGTTTTCGTGATGTCTTCGCCGTCGAGAACAATGCGGCCCGTATCCGGCCGCTCGAAACCGGCGAGTAGCCGCATCAGCGTCGTTTTGCCGCAGCCCGAAGGCCCGAGCAGCGCGAAAAACTCGCCTTTGTAAATTTCAAGATCGACATTTTCGACGGCACGGACATCGCCATAGGATTTGCCAACATTTTCATAGCGCAGATAAGGTTGCGCCGACGCATCATTCCACGGCTGGAATGTGAGGCGGACGGGACCGAGCGCGGGTTTCGCCATCGCTCAGTAAGGCTTGCGGTTTGCTTTGATATTTGTCCACATGCGGTTGACGGCGCTTTGCGTTTTCCGGTCATAGGGTGTGACGGTAAAAAGCATCTGCATCACATCGGCAGGCGGATAGATGCCCGGATTTTCCAGAATATCCTTGTCGACAAATTTTTGCGCTTCGAGATTGCCGCTGGCGAAATTCAGCATGTTGGAATTTTTCGCCGCCATCTCCGGTCTGTTCAGAAAGTCGATAAAAGCATAGGCCGCATCCGCGTTGGCTGCGTCTTTCGGAATAACGAAGTTGTCGAACCACAGTGCTGCGCCTTCATGCGGAATACTGTAGGAAATCTCGACACCCTTCTTCGCTTCGTTGGCGCGGTCGCGCGCCTGCAAGATATCGCCCGAATAGCCGACGACAAGACAGACATCGCCGTTCGCCATGGAATTGATATATTCCGACGAGTGAAACTTTTTCACGAACGGGCGGATGCTTGCCAGAAGATCAGCCGCTTTTCTCAAATCGTCGAACGATTTTGAATCCGGCGGCAGTTTCAGGTAATTCAGCGCGGCGGGGAAGATTTCCTCGGTTGCGTCCAGCATGAAGATGCCGCAATCTGCAAACTTCTTGATTTTTTCAGGATCGAAAACGACTGACCAGCTGTCGACCTTGGCAAAGCCGCGCTCTTTCGCTTTTGCAGTATTATAACCGATGCCTGTCGTGCCCCACATATAATTGACGGAGTACTGGTTGCCGGGATCGTAAACGGAAATGCGTTTCGCAATTTCCGGCCAGAGGTTTTTCGCATTCTTGAGTTTCGTAAGATCGATCTTCTGATACAGGCCGAGCGGGATCTGCCGCGGCAGTGTTGCGGTTGCGGCAACGACGGCGAGATCATAGCCCGATTTCCCTGCCGTCAGTTTCGTCTCCGCCATCTCAACGGAATCATAAGTGTCATAGATAACTTTAATGCCGCTTTCCTTTTCGAAAGCCGCGATCACGTCAGGGTTGATATAGTCCGACCAGTTGTAAATCTTGAGGGTTTTATCCTGCGCGAAAGCGCATGTGGCATAAAACGATAAAATGACTGAAAAAATGACCCTTTGAATCATGATGACCCCATGTCTTTCGACATGAGGTCATATCAGTTTCTGTCAAACGCTCAACCCTGCAGCAAAGTTTCAGATATCTTTCTGATGATCCTGAGACTGCTTGCGCTGCTTCAGGGCATAATCATGGGCCCGTTTGCCAGCGGCGATCATTTCTTGTCTGTTGGCAGGCTCCATGCCGAGCTTGCGGTAGTTGACCATGTAGTAGCCCGACGGCAACCTGATGACACTGTTGCGTAAGCGTTTGCTGGACAGAAGATCCTGCGCCATGACACCCACGAAGACTTTTTCATCGTTCAGATACTTGTAGGTGTAAAGTTTCACGCCGTTGGCCAGTTTTCCGGCAGGACGGATATCATGTTTGAGGCGCATATCGGATAAAATTCCGCCTCCGCCGCCTCCGCCACCGAGGCGGCCACCATCGTACTCACCAGCCCCGTCAAACGTCCACACCGTACCATCATCGAAGCTGATGGTTTCAATGCAATTGCCGGGACCATATGTTCCATCCACTGCGACATCACCCGAACAGCCGGTCACCGTGATTGTATTGCCGGTTTCATTATTATGAATCAGTAGATTATTATCGACAACCTCTGTCCATGTATTTTTAGGATTATAGCCCGACAGATTCAAAGTGTCTGTGACGCTGTCACCAACAGTCCAGATATCTTTGTCCCCATCAGCGGCATCAATATAAAAATTGTTGATGCTGTCGTAATAAGACATACCGTAAAGCGTACCGCTATTTTCACTTGCATAGATTTCCATCGGCTGCGCATTAGGGTTGTAACTGGTATTATTTGCTAAAAACTGGAGCGTTTCAGCGCAGTTGAAATTGCCTTCACCTGCCTCCTCACCCCGATAGTGACAATCATCGATCGTCACCGTATCGCCCTGGTTGCCGTAAGAGATGACCATGCTGCCATCGACGATATGGAATGTGAGGCTGCCTGGGTCGACGTTAGCGTCGAAAATAATTGTATCCGTCGACATATATGTGCTGATCGTATCGTGCCCGCTACCAAGCCCGAGATGAAACTCGTTACCGCCGCCATTGTTGTAAGACATGCCATAAAGGCCCTGATCCGCGCTGGAACGGCCGTCGATGACGATATGCGCCTGCGTCGGGTTGATGCTCGTACCATCGGCAAGCTGAATTCCCTCGACGCAATAATGTTGCGGATGATGGCACCCTTCATTCGTCACAGTGCCTGAGCCGTAATTGATCACGAGGCTTCCATCGACAATGCTATAGCTTAGCATGTCCGCCGTAATGCCCTCCCCGAAAGCAATCACGTCTGTCGTGCCGAGCGTATAAATCTTGTCGGCGCCGCCGTTCTGGTTGATTTCATAACGGTGATAACCGGAACCTGTCGTGATATCTACGAAGACATCGCCGTCACTGCCCCAATGATGAGTTGTCCAGATCATATCCGGCTGCTGGAAAGTTGTCTGTGTGTTTGACACCGTGTCGCGGAAAGCCGTGTAAAGTGTATTGGCTGCAGGGATCGTCACCATCATGCCCGCCGCGAACAGAACGCCGTATTCTGTCGTGCTCAGCCCCGAACAGTTCTTGATAAAACTGAACATCGTCGCCCAGAGCGATGTTTGCCGTGTCATGAAGTACCCCTTTTATGTCTCATGCTCCAGCATCTTTGACGCGGCATAAAAACATCCGAACAAAAACGGGTAATTATTTGTAAAAATACTTAGAAGGATAATGTTTTCTTCTATAAAGGCAGCGCATTGTCGGCAAAGGATTCATCTTTCATTGATCCTGATCGACACCGGAAAAGCTGATATCGCTGACGATTTTTCAGAAGCGATGCGAGCATGCGATGCAGGTCGTTCGGCAAAACGATATTAAAAAAATCTTACCTTCACTTATTGGGATAAAGTTTTGTGCGTGTACGCTTGCGCACAATAAGAGGCGGCAATAAAAAAAGCGAGGCTGAACCTCGCTTCGAAAATCAATGTAATTTTGATCAGAGATTATTGTTGTTGCTTCTTTGATCCTGCTCGCCCTGCCGCTTGATGTTGACGCGGTCGTCCTTGTTATTCATCTGGTCGTTGTTTTTCTGATCCGTTTCCATATTGCGGTTGTTTGGATTGGCCATTTCTATCTCCCTTTGTTTGTGATGACTTGAAAGACGAATGCTTTCAAAAAAGCAACATCACCGCCCTAAAATAAGTTCCCTTTATTTTTGCCTTCTTGGAAATAATTACCACGGAACCTTTGTTAATATTCCTTGTTTTGATGACATCGTATCCAAACCACGGGGAATAAAATGGCTGACGTTTATGTTGAAGCAAATACACACCGCGCTTATGAAGCGCATTCATCCGGAATTTCATGGAGCGCCATTTTCGCAGGCGCCATCATGGCATGGGCCATGACCATCCTCTTGCTTGTCTTTGCCAGCGCGATCGGCTTCAGCGCTGTATCGCCCTTCCCGGGCTCCGGCGTGACAATGACGGAATTTCACATCGCATCCGGGCTGTTCACTGTTTTGATCGCACTCATCGCTTCTTCGATGGGCGGGTACATTACAGGCCGCCTTCGCACACGCTGGGTGGGCATTCACACCGATGAAGTTTATTTCCGTGACACCGCGCACGGCCTTCTTTCATGGGCACTCGCAACCGTGATGGCGGCTTCGGTCGTTGCCTTGTCGGCTGGTCTTGTCGCGGGCGGCGCTGCGGCGGGTGCCGGAGCCGGCGCGACAAGCGGTATGTCATCGACCTTGCTGCAATCATCCATCGCCAAGATGCCGGCAACAAGCACGACTTACAGCTCTAAACTGTTCCGTGCCGCGCCAACGACAGCTATGCCTGTAGCATCGGCTGATACGTCAAGTGCCAACACAACGCAAAACAGCGATGCCGATGACATTTTCACCGGCAGCCTCCGCTCAGACAAGGAAATCTCGGCAGAAGACCGTACTTATCTTGCTCAAGTCATCAGCACGCGTACGGGGCTGACGCCTGAACAGGCAAATGAACGCATCGACGCCACTTACGCTGAAGCGCGCCAGACTGCCGAAGAAGCACGCAAGGCCGCTGTACGCGCCACACTTTGGCTGACGGCTGCACTCTTGATGGGCGCTTTCGCTGCCAGCATTGCCGCGACGCAAGGCGGAAACCTTCGCGACCGCGACGTTCCCGTTGCTTAATTTCAAACGCTAAAAAAGGAGATCACACATGTCTTTCGGAAAAGGTTTACTACTCTGGCTGGTCGGAATCCCCCTGCCGATTATCCTTCTTCTCGCTCTCTTCTGGCGTTAACAGCGAACGCATTTCAACAACTTAATTCATCAAAGGAACATCACATGGGACTATTTACAAAAGACATTAAAACGATGAACGACCTCTACCTTCATGTCCTGCAGGATATTTATTATGCTGAAAAGCAGATCCTGAAAGCACTGCCCGACATGATCGAGAAGGCAACCAACCGCGAGCTGAGCACGGCTTTCAAAAACCATCTCGGCGAAACGGAAAAACAGGTCCAGCGCCTCGAACAAGCTTTCGAAATTCTCGGCGAAGAAGCGAAAGGCGCGAAGTGCCCGGCCATCGACGGCATTATCAAGGAAGCCAATGAAGTGGCTGGCGAAATCGAGGATAAAAAAGTTCTCGATGCAGCGCTGGTCATGGCGGCGCAAGCTGTCGAGCATTATGAAATCACACGCTATGGCACGCTGATTTCATGGTCGGAGGAACTCGGCCACAAGGATATCGCCAAACTTCTGACGGCAACGCTGGATGAAGAAAAAAACGCCGACAAAAAACTGACGACGATCGGCGAAGGCAAGGTCAACGCCAAGGCTGCCTGATTTTTCTAAAATTGTTTTAAACGATCTTTGGCGCCATCCCGCAAACTGCGATATGGCGCCAATATTTTATCTACTGTTGTTTTTAAGCGGCCTTGCTGCGCACCGCCGCTTCGATCTTGGCGACATCGATTTTCCGCATCGGCATCATCGCTTCGAACGCGCGCTTGGCTACGTCGCCGCCTTTCGCCATCGCCTCTGTCAGGACGCGCGGCGTGATCTGCCATGACAGACCCCATTTGTCCTTGCACCAGCCGCACTGGCTTT